>JAEZHG010000317.1 GCA_023436945.1 Pseudomonadota bacterium
CGGGCGCGTCCGGCGCCCTGCCGCACGGAAAACCGATAGGGTGGGGGGGTGGCGGGGGCTGGCGGCCAGCTTCTTCCTGATCCAGCCTGGAAAGCCCGTTTTCTTCTTGGGCAATAGGCGGCGACGCAACCAGCGGGGCAGGGCCAGCGGAGCCCTTATGGCGCGGCGATAGGTCTGTCTCGGGACGCTGCGGTCCAGAATAGGACGTGGCAGCCAGACGCGGCTCTTTTGCAGCGCCAGTTCGGCCGACAGCAGAATGATCGGCACTGAAAAGACTGCCTTGCCGCCCGGTGGCCATGGGAACAGGGCCATCAGTGCCAAGAGGAAAAGCAGCGCCCCGAAGCCGCGCTCGCCAAAGGCCTCGACCATCTCTCTAAGCGAAAGGCGCGGATTTGTGCCGTGGCCCAATTGCTCAAGCACGTCGGAGAATTTGCGCTTCTCGTCTGGTTCAGAAATCAGATCGTGCAGTGTCGTGAACCGATTGGAGGGAGGGGCTTCGACCCTCAGACTAGAGGGTTTAATTCACATCGACCATAGGTCTGTGAGGCCCCGTATAAACCCGCGACAAGACGGCGCGGTTCCACGGCTCTAGCTGCGGCGAAATCGTCTTCAGGCGGTCTTGGTTGCCGGACGTGTCGATCGATAGGCCCAGTAGGCCAGTCCAAACAGGGCGACGCCCATAAGGCACAAGCCCGCACCGATAGGCAGGCTGTAGGTCTCGGCCACGGGGCGCTCCAGACCGTGTTTGAAGGCAAACAGGGTCCCCGCGCCGACCATCAGTCCCAGCAGGGCCAAAAGCACCGTCCACGCCAGATCGCGCCAGTTGGAGCATTTCTCCTTGCGCGTCTTGGGTGTGCTGATCGGCGTGACCAGCGGCTCTTCGTGACGCACCACACCCGTCTGGCCCAGCGGGGTTTCCATGGACGGGAACGACAGGATGCCGGGGCGGCTGACAGGAGCACAGAGCATGGTGCCGAGGTCCGGCTTTACATGGGCCGGGGTCTCGAACAGGGCGCGCTCGGCACAGCGGCGGCGATAGGGCAGGTCGGTGGGCGGAGGCTTGCGGTCTGGCTCGATGGACAGGGCCTCGGCAGCAGACGCCATCTGGCCCTTGCGGATCAGGTTCGGCACATCGGTGCCCTGAACGCGGTGAAGACCGATGTTGAAGATAAAGCTGACCAGAGCGTCGAACTGGTTCTGGTTCAGAGGACGGCGGATCTCGCGGTGGATGTAGTCCACAATCGGGATCAGATCGTGCAGCAGTAGCAGTTCTGCCTCGGCCTCGGTGATCTCCACATCCTGACGCGCTGTCCTGGTGTGGCCGTAACCGATGCTGAGTGTGCCGTCACGGCGATGCACGGCCCGCGGACGGAAGCCCTCGAAGCTCTTGATCAGCAGCAACCCCTCGCGGGACAGCTTGCGTTTCCGTTGTGGCTTTTCGGTTGGCACGAAGTGATCCAAATCGAAACGAAAAACAGTTCCTGGCCACAGGAACAGCAAAGCCCGTTCCACGGCCAAGGTTCGATTTTGGGTCTGTTTACAGAAGGACCATGGTCGCCAGACCGAGGAAGATCAGGAAGCCGAAGAAATCGGTCGTGGCGGTCACAAACACCGATGACGAAACGGCAGGGTCGAACTTCAGCTTGCTGAGCGTCAGAGGCGTCACAACACCCACGATGGCGGCCACCAGCATATTCAGGATCATAGCTGCAGAAATCACCACGCCCAGACGCCAGTCACGGAACCACAGGCCCGCGGCAACGCCCACCAGTGGCGACAGGATCATGCCGTTCAGCAGGCCCACAGTCAGTTCGCGCCAGAAGGTGCGAAGCGCGTTGGACGAGTTCAGCTCACGCGTGGCCAGTGCGCGCACGGTCACGGTCAGGGCCTGCGTGCCCGCATTGCCGCCGATGGCCGAGACGATCGGCATCAGCACGGCAAGGGCAACGATCTGTTCAATCGTGCCTTCGAACACGGCGATAACCGCCGCGCCGAGAATGGCGGTGAATAGATTGATGCCAAGCCACGGCACGCGAGAGCGCACGATCTCGGTGACGGACGACGAACGGTCTTCGTCGGCCACACCGGCCATGCGCAGGATGTCTTCGCGGTTTTCTTCCTGAATGATGTTCACGACATCATCGACGGTCAGCTGACCGACGAGGCGACCGGCCGAATCCACGACGGGGGCCGAGATCAGGTGGTATTTTTCGAAGATGTAGGCGACTTCTTCCTGATCGACGTCGACGGCGATCTCGTTCACCGGCTCCATCAGATCGGACAGGGCCACCTCGCGCTTGGCGCGCAGCAGGCTGGAGATCGCCACGCTACCGACCGGGCGGTTGAGCGGGTCAACCACATAGATATCGAAGAACAGTTCCGGCAGGTCGTCACCGTGGGCGCGGACGTGGTCGATGGTGTCGCCCACGTTCCAGAACTGCGGCGCGGCCATGAACTCGCGCTGCATAAGACGACCGGCGGTGTCTTCGTCGTAGCCCAGCGAGGATTCGATGGCCGCACGGTCGGTTTCCGACATTGCTGCCAGAACCTTTTCGCGCTGGTCGTCCTCAAGGTCTTCGACAACGGCTGCGGCGTCGTCCGAATCCAGTTCCTGCAGAGCCTCGGCCAGTACGCCCGAAGGAACGCGCTCCAGCGCCTCCTCACGGATACCGTCATCCATTTCCGGTAGCGTTTCGGCCAGAAGCTCCGGCGGCAGCCACTGGACCACCACGGCACGGTGCTCGGCCGTCAGGAAGCCCATCAGGTCGGCGACGTCGGCGGGGTGCAGGTCTTCAAGCAGGCCGCGCAGGCGCATGCCATCGCCGTCATCGGCGGCATCGACCACCTTCTCGACGAAGTTGGCCGTCAGGGCATAGTCATCGCCCAGCGCGACATGATCCTCGGTCTCCGGAGGAGAGCCGAGGGTGTCGTCGTTCTGATTTTCAGAAGGAGTCAGATCAGGTTTCAGTTCGGCGGGGTCCGTGTGTGTCACGAGATAGCCTCCCTGAGTGAAACGTCGGTTTGGTAGTTGCCGACGATTCGTCCTGTCTGTTCAATGGTGCGGTCGAGAAGACTCGAACTTCCACGGGTTGCCCCACAGCGACCTCAACGCTGCGCGTCTACCAATTCCGCCACGACCGCTTCGCATCGGAGGCCGCTGAATAGGCTAGGCTTTTGAAAAAGAAAAGCCTGAAAATGCGTTTTTGACGGGATAACTTGGTTCAACGTCTTCAAAAGACAGCAAAAAGCCCGCCGTAGCGGGCTTTCGGGGCTTTAAAATAAATCAGAGCCTCAGGCTTGGCCGGCCATGTAATCATAGACATCGGCGGTACGCGTGACGGTGATGGCGATGCGATCATCACGAATCTCGATCTCGCCGCGGGCCACAGGATGGTTATTGGCCAGAATCCACACCTCGTCCTTTTCGGACGCGTCCAGCGGGATCACGGCACCACGGCCCATACGCAGCAGTTGTTGCATCGGCAGGACCGAACGGCCCAGCACGACGGAAATCTCGACATCGACAGCTTCGATCTGGCTCAAGGACGGACACTCACCACATAAAGACGGCCTTGCTTTGCCGTTCTTGAAGGCACATTGAACCGCCTATGCTTTCCGAGCCGTTAAACATGTCGATTACACACAACGATTCCCCTCTGTTCCGCGCCGATGGCCGCCCTGTCGAATGGGCCGTCTCGACCGGCTATGTCGATTACGAACAGGCCGAGGCCGCGATGGAGGCCCGTGTGGCAGCGATTGCGGCGGGCGAGGCCAATGAGCTGGTCTGGCTGCTGGAGCATCCGCCGCTCTATACGGCGGGGGTTTCGGCCAAGAGCGAAGACCTGCTGATGCCGGATCGCTTCCCTGTCTATAAGACGGGCAGGGGCGGGCAGTTCACATATCACGGCCCCGGCCAACGCGTGGCCTAAGTCATGCTGGACCTGACCGAGCGCGGGCGCGATGTGCGCGGTTTTGTGCACCAGATGGAAAACTGGATCATTGCGGCGCTGGACCGTTTCGGCATCGAGGCGGGTATGCGCGAGGGGCGTGTGGGTGTCTGGGTCGAGCGCAAGGGCGCAGGCTGGGCGCGCGAGGACAAGATTGCGGCCATCGGCGTGAAGGTCCGCAAATGGGTCAGCTTCCACGGCATCAGCCTGAACGTTGAGCCGGACCTCGACCACTTTGGCGGGATCGTGCCGTGCGGTATTACCGAGCATGGCGTCACCAGCCTGATGGACCTCGGCATTCTGGCGTCGATGGATGATGCGGACGACGCGCTGAAGTCGTCGTTCGAGAAGCACTTCGGTCCGGTCGTAGAGGGTCAGCCGCCCGTCTAAGGGTCAGGCTGTGGGGGGCGGGCCGTAGCGGTTCAGCCCCTTTTGCCCCGGCATCAGGGCCAGATCGACAAAGACAATCGCCAGCAGCAGGGTCGATGTGACGTTGAAAGCATCGACTGCGACGCCGCGCGTCAGGGGCCATGTCAGGCTGAACAGCGCCAGTATCAGCCAGCTCCACCAACCGGAGCGCCCGCGATCATGCAGACGCAGGCTGAGCACGCACATGGCGCTGTATCCGGTCACCAGAACCAGAGCCACCATCAGCCAGGCAGGCATGCCATAGGCCAAGGCCAAATCCAGTCCTGCGCGCACAGCCAGCAGCGCAGCCGATGCGGCGATAAAGGCCGATCTGCCGATGCGGTGTGTCGAATGCCAGAAAATCTGCAACGGGTGAATCATTACGCGGGAGGAAGGCACGCCTTGGCTAAGTTGCTCATGAC
>JAEZHG010000029.1 GCA_023436945.1 Pseudomonadota bacterium
CGCGCAGGCGCTTCAGTTCGGCTTCGGCCTTGTCGGCAGCTGCCTTGTCACCCTTCGCCTTGGCATCCGTCAGGGCTTGGTCGGCGATCATCTCGCGAACCGGGTTCAGGTAGCTTTCGTCAGCAGCGTTGAAGCCCGAGTAGTTCAGCGGAGCCAGAATGGCGCGCTGGCGCTCGGCCTCTGCGCCTTCACCACGACCGTAGGTCAGGAAGAAGGTGCGCAGCTTTTCTTTCACAGCCGGATCAAGGTCGTTGCGCACAACGATGCCAGCTTCCGGCATCGGCGGCGAACGCCAGATTTCTTCCAGTTGGGCAGCAATCGACGGATTGGCGCGCGCAACGGTGATGGCGTTGATGGTGTTCGAGGTCGCAACCTGAACCAGACCGTTGGCCACGGCGAACGAGTTCGCCTGGTGGTTGGCGGCGCGGACAGTCTTGAAGCACTCTTCCGGCTTAACGTTGGCCGGATTGAACAGGAAGGTCAGCGGGGCCAGCGTGCCCGAGGTCGACAGGGCATCACCAATGCCGAAGTCATACTTCTTGCCGCAGGACATGACGTCCTCGAGCGTGATGCCCGAACCCTTTTTGACGATCAGGGTCGACTGGTAGCTGTCCAGACCGTTCGGATCGACGATACGGGCCACGACTTCGCCGTTGGCGCGGTCGATGGCTTCAATCGCGGTCTTGGCCGGGAACCAGGCCGACTGGATCTGGTTGCCGCGCATGGCTTCGACCAGAACCGTGTAGTTCGAAGCGAAGTACGGCTTGACCGGAACGCCGATGGCCTTGGACATGTCGTCCAGCAGCGGCTGCCACAGCGGCCCCGAGGACGATTGGCCCTCTGCCGGCAGGATGGCGTAGTTGATTTCCTGGGTGTTGCCCGAGGCGGCCTTGTCGCCGCCACCGCAGGCGGCAACGCCCAGAGCCAGAACAGCACCGGCCACAGCGGCCAGAGTGCGACGCGACAGATTGAATTGGGTCATGCCTTGGCCTCCCAGAACGCGTCCTCGTATTCGGGACCGTAGATTTCGATCAGGCGTTGGGTGTCCAGACCGGTCGAAGGACCGTCATAGACAATCTTGCCCTTCTGGAGGGCGATTACGCGGTCGCAGTAGCGAATGGCGTAGTCGACCTGGTGAAGGGTCACGATCACGCCGAGACCGTCGCGCTTGTTCAGCTCGACCAGCAGTTCCATCACCTTGCGGGCGGAAACCGGATCAAGCGAGGCGACAGGCTCGTCGGCCAGAATGGCTTGTGCGCCTTGCAGCAGGGCGCGGGCGATAGCGCCACGCTGCTGCTGACCACCCGACAGGGTGTTGGCACGCTGTGCCGCGTATTCCGAGACACCAACGCGGTGCAGGGCGGCCATAGCCTTCAGGCGGTCCTCTTTCGGCCAGACGCCGAAGAAGCCGCGCCAAGCCGGAAGGCGACCAAGCGCCCCGAGCATGACGTTCGAGAAGAGGCTGAGGCGTCCTACCAGGTTGAACTGCTGGAAGATCATGCCCAGTCGGCCACGCGCACGGCGGACAGACGAGGTTACTCGCCCGTTCTGCTGAACGACGTCACCAAAGACAGTGATCGTGCCACCGGCATCAATCGGATGAAGACCCGTGATGGATCGGAGCAAGGTAGACTTGCCCGAACCCGAAGGACCAATCAGGGCGACCATTTCACCGGCGCCGACCTCGACGGACACGCCGTCGAGCGCCTTTCTGGCCCCGTAGGTCTTCGAGACGTCGCGTACCGACGCGACGGCGATGTTGGAAGAACTCATGAACCCGTGGGATTAGGTTGCGACAAAGGGGGCGCCGCATGACGCGAGAAGGGCGCAAGGGCAAGCCCTTAATGACACGTCTGCTGCGATTTCGTCCATAGTGCGCTGTTTGCGACCTCCGTCGCATAGCCAAAAAGGTACATTTTGTTGTGGGCATCGACCTAAGGCTTGCCCACAAATTACCTCTTTACATCGCGGCACAATAACCCCATATCGCGCATTCCGGCGGACCCCGTAAGGTCCTCTTGCGCCGCTAACGCCGGTCTGGGTTTAACAATTAACAGGGGGTTACGTGAATTGCGCACGTACCAACTTCCCCTGGACCTGGTCCGTGAGCGGTCCCCTGAGCGTCCGGTCGCACTTGTGCGTCCGGCCTCGGTAGCCGTAGCAGCGCGCTGGTTCCAGAATAATCTAAAAGCCGACGTCTTCTATGCAGTGAAGGCGAACCCTTCGCGTTGGGTCATCGAGACCCTCGTAGAATCGGGCGTCAATGCTTTCGACGTTGCCTCCATCGCCGAGATCGAACTGGTTCGTTCGGTCAGCAAGGACGCACGTCTGGCCTTCATGCATCCGGTCAAGAGCCGTGGTGCCATCAAGTCGGCCTACAACGACTACAATGTCCGCACCTTCGTGCTGGACAGCCACGACGAGCTGCAGAAGATCCTCGAGGCGACCGACCACGCTGCCGACCTGAATCTGGTTGTGCGCATGGGCGTGTCGGCTGACGGCGCTGCCTATTCGCTGTCGGGCAAGTTCGGCGTGTCGCCGGATCAGGCCCCTGCCCTGCTGCTGGCCACCCGCCAAGCGGTTCAGGACGGTCTGATGGGCGTCAGCTTCCACGTCGGTTCGCAGTGCATGCGTCCGTCGGCCTATGAAGCTGCCATGTCGCAAGTCAGCCGCGCCATCAAGAAGGCCGGTGTGTTCGTGGATATCGTCGATGTCGGCGGCGGCTTCCCATCGGTCTATCCGGGCATGGTCCCGCCGGACCTGCAGGAATATGCAGACGCCATCCATCGCGGTTTCGAAGACATGCCCGTGTCGGAAACGACCGAGCTGTGGTGCGAGCCGGGCCGTTCGATCGTGGCGGAAAGCTCCTCGATCCTGTGCCGTGTCGATCTGCGCAAGGGCGACGCCCTTTACCTGAACGACGGTTCCTACGGTTCGCTGTTCGATGCCACCCACTCGCGTTGGCCCTTCCCGACCAAGCTGGTCCGTGACGGTGAAAGCGCGTCGGAAATGAAGCCCTTCCGCTTCTATGGCCCGACCTGCGACAGCATCGACCACATGCCCGGCCCGTTCTGGCTCCCGGCTGATATCCGTGAAGGCGACTTCATCGAGATCGGCATGATGGGCGCATACGGCGTCGCCATGACGACCGGCTTCAACGGCTATGGCTCGCACGATATCGCTATCGTCGAGGATGCGCCGATGGCCTCGCTCTATGGTCTGGCCCCGCGTTCGATCCCGACCGTTCGCACCACGGCCGAGGAAAACTCGCGCAAGGTGGTTCGTCTGTCGCGTCCGAAGGGCAAGGCCGGTCAGCGCAAGCGTCGCAAATAATCCATTTCAGGACCGGTCCCGTTCGCGAGACCGGTCCAAATAAACGTCTATTGGCGCCAAAAGCGTCATGAGGCGTTTGTACAAATAGCGGCCCGTCGCTCCGTCCGGGTCGCTGTTTCATTACAGACGGGCGCTCAAATCTTTAGGGAAACCGCTGAAATGACCGCTCAGTCGAACATGAAGGCTCAGCTGCTCAACAACACCGTCGAGCACGTGGACATCACCTCTTACGACGCACGTCCGATCATCGACTCGATGCGCAAGATGTCGTTCTCGTCGCGCGACACCGCCCGCGCCGCCGACATCTTCAACATGGCTCTGGAAGACAAAGAGTGCTCGCCGTGGCTGATCCTGGCCGGTTCGACCTCGGCTGGCGGCTGCATGCACGTCTACCGTGACATGGTTCAGAACAACATGATCGACGCTGTCGTGGCCACCGGTGCCTCGATCGTCGACATGGACTTCTTCGAAGCTCTGGGCTTCAAGCACTACCAAGCCGACGGCATGGTCGACGACAACGTGCTGCGCGACAACTACATCGACCGTATCTACGATACCTACATCGATGAAGAAGAGCTGCAGGCCTGCGACCACACCATCCTCGAGATCGCCAACAGCCTCGAGCCGCGCCCGTACTCGTCGCGCGAATTCATCTGGGAAATGGGCAAGTGGCTGTCGGAAGGCAACGCCAAGAAGCCTGGCTCGCTGATCCAGACCGCCTATGAAAAGGGCGTGCCGATCTTCTGCCCGGCCTTCGTCGACTCCTCGGCTGGTTTCGGTCTGGTGAAGCACCAGAAGGAACGCGCTGCTGAAGGTAAGCCGTACATGTGCATCGACGCCGTGGCTGACTTCCGCGAACTGACCGACATCAAGATCGCTGCTGGCACCACCGGCCTGTTCATGGTTGGCGGCGGCGTTCCGAAGAACTTCGCCCAGGACACCGTCGTCTGCGCCGAAATCCTCGGCGTTGAAGCCGACATGCACAAATACGCCGTGCAGATCACCGTGGCCGACGTCCGTGACGGTGCCTGCTCGTCCTCGACCCTGAAGGAAGCCGCTTCGTGGGGTAAGGTCTCGACCACCTACGAACAAATGGTCTTCGCCGAAGCCACCACCGTTGTTCCGCTGATCGCTTCGGACGCCTACCACCGCGGTGCCTGGAAGAACCGCGAGGCTCGCCAGTTCGCCAAGCTGTTCGGCAAATAAGACCGCAACAGACGCGTTCAACGCATTTGAAACCCCCGTCGACACGTTCGGCGGGGGTTTTGTTTTCCTTATATATCCACCTGAAAACCTATAAGAATTTTCAGTTAGCCAGACATTGTGCGGCAGGAAAGTCACGCCGCGCTCACACCACACCGTCCGTAGGGGTAATGGTCCTCTTGTGGCCTTGCTGTTGCCATGGCCTTGGTTCAGTTTGAATGGACCTCGAGACGAGATGCGTTTGATCGATGAAGTTTCAAGTCACAGTTTCCGCTCTTGTTTGCAGCACCGCCCTTCTGGCGGCCTGTAGCAATGATGCCAGCGCGCCTTCTGCAGCCGAGATGGCTGTAGCCGAGGCGGATGGCGTTGCGGCTTCGGTCGAGGTCACGCCTAGCGATGAGGTTGTCACCGACACCCAGCCTCTGGCCAACAACGCACCTGTCTTTGCGACCCTCTATCCTGACGCAAAGCTGACCCAGCCTGTGGTTGTAGCCCATGACCACGGCACCGCAGGTGGCATTGCCGAGTTCACCACTGTGGACACGCCTGAGATGGTGATGGAGCACTATCGCCAACTCGCAGACAGCAGCGGCCTACAGCCCGTCATGGCTATGAACCAGGGCACCGCCCGTGCATTTGCCGCCAAAAGCAGTCAGGGTGCGGAACTTCAGGTGGTTGCTTCTTCTTCCGAAGACGGAAAGACTTCTGTCCAATTGACCTGGCAGGCCGCCAACTAGGTCGCGGCCACACTCATCTCTTGGAGAGGACAAGATGGGACGCACCGCACTTCTCGGCATAAGTCTTATTGCCCTCGGGGCCTGTGCAGGGACGCCCGCCGGCCTTGAAGCCAAGGCTATCGAGGTCGAGAACAACCACCATGGCTACCTCGACCGCGCCGCAATGACGGCGCTGGCCGCGACCATTCCGGCAGCACCTGCCAAGGGTTCGATGCTGGAAGCTGCGGACCACGA
>JAEZHG010000064.1 GCA_023436945.1 Pseudomonadota bacterium
CACCCATACGCTCCGCCGACAGGGCATGACGCACAGCGGTGCATTTATGGATGATCTTCACCCCATGGGCTTTGAAGTGGTCGATATGCTCCTGCGGCTTATAGCCCGCGGTCTCCACCACCTTCACGCCACTCTCGATGATGGCTGCGCGATACTCCGCATAGGGCGGCGGATTGATCGACGGCAGGATGGTCAGGTTCACGCCGAACGGCTTGTCGGTCATTTCGCGGGTGCGGGCGATTTCCTTGGCCAGAGCCTCCGGTGTCGGCTGCGTCAAACCCGTCAGGAATCCCAGCGCACCCGCATTGGCCACCGCCGAAACCAGTTCCGCCGTGCCAACCCACTGCATGCCGCCTTGGGCAATCGGGTGGTCCACACCAAAGGCTTCGGTAAATCGCGTTTTCAGCACGGCATCCCCTCCAGCAACCAACGATAACTAATCGCTCGTTGAATAATAAGTCCGATGCCGCCGCGTAAGGCAAGGCAATTTAATCGACCGATTGACTTTTAACCCGCTCCGCCCCACCAATCACTAAAGACCAACGATTATTCTGCGACAGGTGCCCATGAGTTCGCCCGCGACAATCTCCCTGACTGGCCGCAATGTTCTGGTCACGGGAGCCTCTTCCGGTATCGGTCGCGGCTTTGCGCTCAGCCTCGCCCGCGCAGGGGCCAATGTGGTCATCGGTGCGCGTCGCGTAGCTCTTCTGGAAGAACTGAAAGCCGAGATCGAGGCATTGGGCGTACAAGCTCACGCCGTCGCCATGGATGTCGCAGACGAGGCCAGCGTCATCGCCGCCTTCGACGAGGCCGAGGCCCGCTTAGGCGAGGTCCACTCTGTCGTCGCCAACGCCGGAATCACCGTTCCGGGCCGCGCCGTGGACCTCAGCATCGAGAGCTTCGATCAGGTCATGGACGTAAACCTGAAGGGCACCTTCCTGACCGTCCGCGAGGGTGCGCGCCGCATGATGGCCAAGGACTCTGCCACCCGCCAGCACGGCCGCATCGTCATCATCTCGTCCATCACCGCCCACCATGTGACCGCACATTTCGGCCCATACAGCGCCACCAAGGCCGGCGTGAACCAGCTAGGCCGCGTGCTCGCCCGCGACTGGGCGGGCAAGGGCATCAACGTCAATATAATCGAGCCGGGCTACATGCATACCGAGCTGACCGAGGGTCTGGAGGATACCTCCACCGGCAAGGCGCTTCTTGCGAAGTTCGCCCGCCCGCGCTTCATGGACACGACCACCCTCGACTTCCCCCTTCTGTGGCTGTGTTCGGACGCCAGCGCACAGGTCACCGGATCGGTCATCACCCTCGACGACGGCCAAAGCCTCTAACCTTCAGGAGCCACCATGGCTGGACCGCTCAACGGCATCCGCATCATTGAAATCGCAGGCCTCGGCCCTGGCCCCTTCGCCGCCATGATGCTGGCCGACCACGGCGCAGAGGTCATCCGCGTAGAGCGCGCAGGCAGCTATCTGGACAGCACAGACCCGCTTCTGCGCTCGCGCACCATCATCCATCTCGACCTGAAATCCCCCGATGATCAGGTCCGCCTGCGCGAGTTGGTGAAATCCGCCGATGGCCTGATCGAAGGCTTCCGCCCCGGCGTCATGGAGCGCCTCGGTCTCGGTCCTGACGTGCTGCTCTCAGACAACCCGAACCTCGTCTATGGCCGCATGACCGGATGGGGTCAGGACGGCCATTATGCCGAGCGCGCGGGCCACGACATCAACTACATCGCCGTATCTGGTGCCCTGCACATGATCGGGCGCAAGGGCGAAAAACCGGCCATCCCTCTCAATCTTGTCGGAGACTTCGGCGGCGGCGGCATGATGCTGGCCTTCGGCATGGTCAGCGCCCTTCTGGCCGTCAAATCCGGCAGCAAGGGTCAGGTCGTCGATTGCGCCATGACCGACGGCTCTGCCTTGCTCACCGCCATGATGTGGGGCTTTGCCCATAAGGGCCTGTGGCAGGATGCACGCGGCACAAACCTGCTGGACGGCACGGCCCCCTTCTATGACGTGTACGAGACTTCCGATGGCCATCACATGGCCGTCGGCTCCATCGAACCCCAGTTCTATGCGGCGCTGCTGAACGGTCTGGGCCTGTCCGATGATCCTTTGATGGCCAACCAGATGGACATGGAAAACTGGCCCGCGCAAAAGGCCAGGATCGCCGCCGCCTTCGCCACCAAGACCCGCGCAGAATGGACGGCCATCTTCGATCCGGTCGACGCCTGCGTCACGCCGGTTCTAGGCATGAAGGACGCCCTAAACTCCCCCCACAACAGCCAGCGCCAGACCTTTATCGAGGTCGGTGGCGTCACCCAGCCTGCGCCCGCGCCGCGATATTCGCACACCCCCTGTGCCACACCACAGCCGCCCAAACTCGAGGCCTAAACCATGGCCGCAGATGCCCTTTCATCGCGCGACCAGCTTTTGGCCACCACCGCAGAGCTGATGATCGAGACCGGCACGGTCGAGGTTTCACTCAGCGATATCGCCGCCCGTTCAGGGCTGAACTCCGCCTTGGTGAAATACTATTTCGGCGGAAAGTCCGGCCTTCTGGTCGAGCTGGCAACAGATGTTCTGGGCCGCGCTGTCGGACAGTTGGAAGAGCTGATGCAGATGGATCTCGATCCCGTCGAGAAGCTGAAGCTGCACATCAAGGGCGTGATTACGGTCTATTTCCGCTATCCGTTCGTGAACCGTTTGCTGCACACCCTGTTCATGCAACCCGACACGGCCCAGCAGGTCGCCCAGACCATTTCCGTCCCCCTCGCCAAGGCCCAGCGCCAGATACTCGAACAGGCCGAGCAGCAAGGCCTTATCCGGCCGACCGATCCCATGATGTTCTACTTCATCGTTCTTGGGGCCTGTGATCATCTGTTCTTTGGCCAGAACGTTCTGAAATATGCCTTCAACATCGATCGCGTCGATGACGACCTGCGCCGCAGATATACAGAAACCCTGCTTGATATGGTTCTGCGCGGGCTGCTGATCGAAAAAGACGGCGCGACGACTGCCGTCACCGTCAAATCCGGTCGCGCCTAAGTCTCAGCCATACTCAGGCTCGTCGGCCCAGGGGAAATAGTCCGGCATATCGGTGCTGACCTTCTGCGGCCACTGCGCTGGACGCTTCTCGAAGAAGCTGGCCACGCCTTCCTGCGCGTCCGCACTGCGGCTGCGCGACAGGATGCCCCGACTATCGATCCGGTGCCCCTGCATGGGATGGCTCATGCCCAGCCCCTGCCACATCATCTGACGCGTCAGCGCAATCGAGACAGGCGCGGTGTTGTCGGCAATCTCGCGGGCGATCCCGCGCGCCGCGTCCAGCAGTGCCTCGGGCTTGTGCAGCGATCGCACCAGCCCGCCCGCCAGCGCCTCTTCAGCCCCGAACACACGGCCCGTGCTGCACCACTCCATAGCCTTTGAAATCCCCACCACGCGCGGCAGGAACCAGCTCGACGCCGCCTCCGGCACAATGCCGCGACGGGCAAACACAAAGCCAAACTTGGCATTGTCAGACGCCAACCTCACATCCATGGGCAGGGTCATGGTCACGCCGATCCCGACCGCAGCCCCGTTGATGGCCGCAATCGTCGGCTTCAGCGAACGATAGAGCCGCAACGTGAACAGCCCGCCTCCGTCGCGTGCATCGGCAAGATGATAGTTCAGACTACCATCGGCATTGACCAGCCGCGCCTCGGCCTGACCATCGACGAAACCACCGGGACCATCGGAAATATCGGCCCCCGCACAGAAGGCCCGCCCCTCGCCCGTATAGATGACCACCCGCACGGCATCATCCGCATCGGTCCTGTCCACGACGTCCAGCAGTTCCATCAGCATCTGGCCGGTAAAGGCATTCAGCTTGTCCGGACGCGACAGGGTCACCGTCGCGATATCGTCCGCCACTTCGTATTTCAGGGTCTGATACGCCACCTTATGCCCCCGTAAACTGGGCTGGGCGCTTCTGCACAAAGGCCGTTACACCCTCGATATGGTCCTTCGTCTGACCGGCACGGAACTGGGCCTCCCGCTCGGCCTGAAGGCTCTCGGCAAAGGTCCCGTTCACTGCCTGCCATGCCAGTTTGCGGATCTCGCGAAGGCTCGCCGCCCCCTCGGCCAACTGATCGGCCAAGGCCAAAGCCTCGTCCATCAGGGCATCCTCAGCCACCACGCGGTTGATCAGACCCCATTCCAGCGCCTTTTGCGCCGGAAGCTTGCCCGCCAGAAGCATCATCTCCATGGCCCGAACGCGCCCTATCGTACGCACCAGAAGGTGAGACGAGCCCCCGTCCGGCACCAGCCCCACCTTGGCGAAGGCCTGCATGAAATAGGCCTTGTCGGTGGCTATGATCATATCCGCCATCAGGGCAAAGCTGGCCCCGATACCGGCGGCGGCACCGTTCACGGCGCTGATCCATGGCACGGACAGATTGGTCAGA
>JAEZHG010000095.1 GCA_023436945.1 Pseudomonadota bacterium
GTGCTGGACGGCAGCGTCTCGTGGGCCTCGACCGAGCAGACCTATCCGAACCGCAACGAACTGTTGTTCCGCTCGCAACTGGCTCCGAGCGTGACCTATGACTTCACCGGAAGCCAGAACGAGCCGACCTATTCGATCTTCTCGTCTCAGGAGCACATGAACGCGGGCCGCTATCGCTTCCGCGAACTGGTCTATCGCTCCAACACGACCGATCAGGAAGAAACCTCGGCCCAGATGAATTTCGAACTGCCGTCACGCTTTGGCGATCAGGACGTGACGTGGAAGTTCGGCGGCAAATACCGCACCCGTGAGGTCAATGCCGACGAGGAGCGTTTCCGCACCCGCCGTGCCGCCGACGCACCGGGTCTGTCCTATGGCGACCTGCTGACGGACAGGGAGTCGATCAATTACGACTACCTGCTGGGCTATAAGTTCAATAACGGTCTGGTGGACGAGTATTTCAACGCCTCGCGCGGGCGTGCCGACCACCGCATGCCGGACTCGGTCGTGGCCGACTATCAGGCCAAGGAAGACATTCTGGCGGCCTATGGTCAGGTCCGCTTTGATCGTGGGCCGACCACGGTGATTGCGGGTCTGCGGATCGAGAACACCAAGTTTGAAGGCTCGGCCCCGAACTTCGTCATCGATGGCAATGGGGACGAGGTTTATGGCACCGCCCGTGTGGACCGAGACGACACCGAGTTCTTCCCGAACCTGACTGTCCGCCACAGCTTCTCTGACAATCTGATCGGCCGTTTCGCCCTGACCCGCTCGATCAACCGTCCGGACTTCGACGAGATTGTCCCGCGCCGTATCGAAGAGACCGAGGCCACGCGCATCAGCTACGAGATCGGTAATCCCGACCTGAAGCCGACCTTGTCGAACAATCTGGATATGGGGCTGGAATACTATCTCAGTGACTTCGGTGTGGTGTCGGCCAATGTCTTCTACAAGGACCTGAAGGACTATCGCTACACGCTGAAATACGCGCAGGACATCACCCTTGATGGCGTGGTCTATGACGCCCGCTTCGAGACCCCGATCAATGCGCCGGAAGGCTATCTGGCGGGCCTTGAACTGAACTGGCAGCAGAAGTTCGGCTTCCTGCCGGGTTGGGCTTCGCACTTCGGTATCTTCGCTAACTACACCTATACTGATGCCGAGATTAAAACGGCGCAGGCCTATGGCGGGCGCGACAGGTTCCAGCTGCCGGGCCAGTCCGAGAACAACTATAACCTCGCGCTCTTCTACGAGAATGCCGGCCTGTCGGCGCGCCTCAGCTACACCAAGCGCAGCGACTATCTGGAAGAGATCAATGCCGATGACGCAGACTTCGACCTGTTCGTCGAAGGCCGCGAACAACTGGACTTCACCGCCAGTTATGATTTCGGCAATGGCATCGAAATCTTCGGCGAGGCCAAGAACCTGACGGACTCGGCGGGTGTCCGCTACTACGGCGTTCGCGAGCGGACCTATGAGTACGAAAAGTTCGGCTACAACGTCTTTATGGGCGTGCGTTTCAAATATTGAGCCACACCAGTGGCGGGCTGGAGGGCAGGCGGAAACGTCTGCCCTTTTTGCGTTCTGTCACACAGATTGAGCAAGATTTGCCACCGTGCGGCCACACCTGCGCTTTCAATGGGCGAAACCTGCCCTCATATGGAATGCAGCGGTTGACCCCGTGCGTGGGTCTGCCTAAGCCCCAAACTGAATGCGCCCGTTTGTGTGGGGCGCCCTTTATGCTCAGAGGATCCCATGGCCGAAGCTGCCTACGACGTCGTCATCATCGGTGCTGGCCCCGGTGGCTATAATGCTGCCATTCGCGCTGGCCAGCTGGGCCTGAAGGCCGCGATCGTCGAAAAGCTGCCGACCCTGGGCGGCACCTGCCTGAACGTTGGCTGCATGCCGACCAAGGCTCTGCTGCACTCGTCGGAACTGTTCGAAGCCGCCAACAACGAGTTCGCCCACATCGGCATCGAAGTGAAGCCGAAGCTGAACCTTGGCCAAATGCACAAGTCTAAGGACGACAGCGTCGAAGCCCTGACCAAGGGCATCGAGTTCCTGATGAAGAAGAACAAGGTCACCGTCGTTAAGGGCGCTGGCAAGATCCTCGCCAAGGGTCAGGTTGAGGTCGAAGCTGCCAACGGTTCGAAGCAGGTTCTCGAAACCAAGAACATCGTGATCGCCACCGGCTCTGAGCCGACCCCGCTGCCGGGCGTCGCTTTCGAAGAAGGCAAGATCATCGACTCGACCGGCGCTCTGTTCCTGCCGAAGGTTCCGAAGCACATGATCGTCATCGGTGCGGGCGTGATCGGTCTGGAGCTGGGTTCGGTCTGGCGTCGTCTGGGTGCTGAAGTCACCGTCGTTGAGTACCTCGACAAGGTGGGCGCAGGCATGGATGGCGAAGTCGCCACCGCCTTCCAGCGCGGCCTGAACAAGCAGGGCCTGAACTTCAAGATGTCGACCAAAGTCACTGGCGCCAAGACCTCGAAGGACGGCGTCGAGCTGACCGTAGAGCCGGCTGCTGGCGGCGCTGCTGAAACCATCAAGGGCGACGTGGTTCTGGTGGCCATCGGCCGCCGTCCGTACACCCAGGGTCTGGGCCTCGAGAACGTCGGCGTCACGCCGGACCAACGCGGCTTCATCGCCAATGACCACTTCAAGGTTGCCGACGGCATCTGGGTTATCGGTGACGTGACCCACGGCCCGATGCTGGCCCACAAGGCTGAAGAAGACGCTGTGGCCGCCATCGAGCTGATGGTCGGCAAGGCTGGCCACGTCGACTACGCACTGGTCCCGTCGGTCATCTACACCTCGCCCGAAGTGGCATGGGTCGGCAAGACCGAAGAAGCCCTGAAGGCCGAAGGCGTGAACTACAAGAAGGGCAAGTTCCCGTTCGCCGCCAACAGCCGCGCCAAGATCAACCACGAGACCGAAGGCTTTGTGAAGGTTCTGGCCGATGCAGCAACCGACAAGGTACTGGGCGTTCACATCTTTGGCCCGCAGGCTGGCGAGCTGATCGGTGAAGCCTGCATGACCATGGCCTTCGGTGGTGCTTCGGAAGACATCGCCCGCACCTGCCACCCGCACCCGAC
>JAEZHG010000103.1 GCA_023436945.1 Pseudomonadota bacterium
GCTGATCCTCGCGCTGGTCCTGACTCGCTATGTGTCCATGATTGTCGAGGTGCCGACCAAGACGACCATGTTTGCGGTCTATGTGCTGATCTTTGCGCTGAACCTGTTCGGTGTGTCGCTGGCCGCCAGGGTGCAGACGATCCTGATGGGCGGGCTTGTCGCCATGTTTGTGATGTTCGGCATCTGGGGCGCGCCGTCGATCCAGCCTGTGAACTTTGTGCCCTTCATGAGCGAAGGCTGGGCCGGAGTTCTGGCCGCCACGCCACTGTTGATCGGTATGTTCTTCGGCATCGAGGCCGCCACCGAGGTGGGTGACGAGGTGAAGAACTCGCGCAAGGCGATCCCCATCGGCGTGGCCGCCTCGATCCTTTCGGCCATGGTGCTTTACCTGCTGGTGGCGGGCGTGGCGCTGGGCGTGCTTGGCCCTGAGAAGCTGGCCGCGTCCGAGACACCGGTGCTGGATGCCGCCGCCGTGTTCATGGGCCACGACATTGCCGGCCCAGTGATCGTGATCGCCGCCATTCTGGCCATCGGCAAGTCACTGAACGCGCTGGCGATGGTGTTCAGCCGCTACCTCTATGCCATGGCCAGACAGGGGGCCTTGCCGCGATCGCTGGCCAAGGTGCACCCGAAGTTCGGCACGCCGCACATCGCGCTGGCTGTGGCGTTTGGCTTCTGCTGCCTTGGCCTGCTGGCCCCGATGAACCTGACGGCGCTGTTCCTTGCGGTGAATGTGCCGACGCTGCTGAAGTATGGCGCCACCTGCCTGTCGGCGATCCGTATCGCCAAGCACCATCCCGAAATCCACGCACAGGCCCACTTCCGCCCCAGTCGCAAGGCCGTGACGATCTGGGCATGGCTGGGCGTGGTGGCGTCGGGCATCGTTGTGCTGCTGGGCCTGACAGCAGACTGGAAGCCCTATGTGGCGCTGCTGGTCTGGGGCGTGATCGGAGCGATCTGGTATGCGGTGCGAGGCCGCTTTGGCGTGACCGATCAGGTGAATGCCGATGCATAGGTTGATGGCTGCGGCGTCCTTTGCCGCGATTGTTGCCATGACGGCTCCAGTCATGGCGCAGGACGTCACGCTCACTGATCATGTGGCCACCCTGTCGGGACAGACCATCGCCTATCAGGCCATGGTCACGCGCCACATCATCAGCCAAGGCGATGCGACAGCTACACTCGTCACCACCACCTATCAGCGCACCGGCGTGGATAGTGCGCAGCGGCCTGTGTTGTTCATCTTCAACGGCGGTCCGGGTGCATCGACCACGCCGTTGCATTTCGGGGCCTTTGGTCCGATGCGTCGCTTTGGTGAGGGCGCAAACCAGTATCTGCTGCCCAATCCGCACGCCCTGATCGACGACATCGATCTGGTTTTCATCGACCCCGTAGGCACGGGTTACAGCCGCCCTAATGATGACGGCAGACCCTTCTGGATCCGCACGGGCGATGCACAGTCCGTCGCGGGCGTTATCGCTGACTGGCTGAAAAGCAATGGTCGCGAGGCCTCGCCCCGCTATGTGCTGGGACAGAGCTACGGCACGCTACGCGCCGCCGAAATCACCCGCGTCGCGCCGGATTTGAAGCTCGACGGCGTGCTGCTGTTTGCGCTGGTTCCGGGGGCCAAGGACGAGCCTTTGCGGGCCATGTCGGCCTTGCCGTCCTATGCGGCGACGGCCTGCTATCATTCCATAACCGACTGCCATGGCCGCACGCCGCAGCAGGTGTTTGATGCCGCCGTAGAATTCGCGCGCACCGACTATGTCACCGCCCTGATCCAAGGCGGTGCCCTGCCCGCAGACAAGAATCAGGATTTGGCGCTGCGCCTTTCGGGCCTGACAGGGCTAGAGCCTGGCCTGCTGCTGGAAAACGATCTGAAGATCGACAACAGCCTGTTCATGTTCAACCTGCTGAAGTCACAGGACCTGCGAACCGGACAGCTGGACGCCCGCGCCACGGCCTCGCTCAGCGCGCCCTCAAGACAGCCGCCCTATGACGACCCCGGCCTTAGCTATGCGCCCGAAAGCACCAGCCGCGTGGTTCAGTCGGGCGATGCTGCTTTCCGCGCCCCTGATGGTGTGAATGTCGTCGATGCCTACTATGCGCAGCAGTTGAACTTCCACGCCGCGGATAGTTACGAGGCCCTGAACCTTCGGGTGAACGCGGCGTGGGACCACGAAGGCATGAAGGACGCCATCCCCTATCTGGCGCAGGCGATGAAGCGTGATCCGGACCTGAGGGTTTTCTGGTCAGCGGGTTACTATGATCTCAGCACGCCAGCCTATGGTGGCCGCTATACGCTGGATCAGGCAGGCATTCCGGCAGATCGTCTGACAGCGGCCTATTTCGCCTCGGGCCACTCGATCTTTATCGAAGAGACAAACCTTGAGGCGCTGGCCAAGGCCGTTCGCGATTTCATCCTGAACGAATCAGAAGGGGACTGATGTCCCCTCACCTGTCCGCCTGGATTGCTCGACCAGCCAAGCGGCACAGGCCAGGTCCTGAACCACATGGCCGAGCGACTTGTAGATCGTGATCTGATCGTCGCTCTGGCGGCCTTCCAGCTGGTTCAGAAACACCTGACCGATCTCGCCGACCACATGGTCCTCATTGATCAGTCCAGCGTCCTTGGCGACCAGATACTCAGCACCTTGCGCCAGCACGCCTTGGCGATAGTCAGCGATAAAACGTGATGCCTTCACCAGATCAGGCGCGATCTCGTATGGCCCTGCATAGCTGGAGCCGACAGCGTTGATGTGGGTGCCCTTGGCTACATCCACCAGTTTCAGGATCGGCTCGGCTGATGCTGTGGTGGTGCAGATGATGTCTGCGCCCTTAGCCGCTTCTGAAGGGGTTTCTCACGCCACAAATGCAAAACCGGTATGCGCCATCTTCGAGATGAAAGCCTCTGCGCGCTCACGGCTGCGACCCCAGACACGCACCTGTTCCAGCGGATGGATGGCGGCGATGGCTTCGACATGGCTCATGGCCTGTTCGCCATAGCCCATGACGGCAAGCACCTTGGCATCTCTGCGGGCCAGAACATCGGTGGCGGCGGCGCTGGCACAGCCTGTGCGGATACGCGTCACCTCGCTGGCCTCGACCAATGCGGCCAGTTCACCTGACTGCGGATCAAAGACTGCGATTGCGCCTTGGTGCGACGGGCGGCCCTTGGCGAAGTTTTCGGGATAGACGCTGACCAGCTTGGCACCGAACACTGCGCTACCCTTGGCCATCGCGCCCGGCATCACGCCAAAGGCGCGGCCCTGATCCAGATGCAGCACAGAGCGAAGGGGCTGGATCGTCGTCCCTGCCGACAGCTCCGACATGGCCTGTTTCATCAGTGGAATACAGGCCTCGACACTCAGATGGCGTCGGACAAAATCGCGATCCAGAAGCAGCATCCGGTGCCTCGTCTCAATGATAGTGGTGGTGGCCGTCCAGCCCGTCCTGACCGAACAGGGCCAGTGGCGGGCCGTCCTTGGCCGCGATAGGCGCAAGCCTAGGAGCCGTTATCGTCACCCCCTCGGCAAAGGGTTTGATACCCATTTCCGGATAGATGGCGCTGGGCTGATAGGCGACGCCATCCTTCATCACCAGACGGATCTGGCGGATGGCATTGATGTCCTTGGTCGGGTCACCCGCGATCAGGAAGAAGTCGGCCAGATAGCCCCGCGCCACACGGCCCAACTGCTGGTCGCGACCCATGTAGATTTCCGGCGTCAAGGTCGCGGCCTTTAGTGCCTCGGCGGGCGAAAGCCCTGCCAGAGTGAACAGCTCGATCTCGCGGTGAACGGTCAGACCCAGCGTATCGTCCGTACCCGGAAGAAGTGTGATGCCACGATCATGCAGACGTTTGATGGTCTCCAGAATTCTGGCGAAACCACCGCGATAGGCGGCATCGGCCTCGGGCGTATTGATGTCCACAAAGGCGCGTCGGCGGTAGCGCTGATAACCAATCGGCATATTGTCGATGAAGGCGGCAGCCATCGGCGGAACCTCACCCGCACGGCTCATCATCAGGGTCTCCAGCGTCACGGCGGTCACGTCCAGCGCCTTGTTGCCCGCCACCATCGCCTCGATGGTCTGCTGCACCTTGGCGCTGTCCATATCCAGCGTCGCGCCGCGCGCCATGGCCGTCAGGCGCAGGGGCGTGCGTGAATCCTCGCCCTCTTCCAGCAACCAGCCGAGCATCAACTGGTTGATGTGCGAAATCTCGTCATAGCCCTCAGCCAATGCCTGATCGGGCGTCACAAAGGCCGGAACGTGGCCCGTTACCCCCATGCCCAGACGCTTGGCTTCCTGCGCCACCGGAGCCACCCATTCAGGGTGTAGGGAGTTATAGATTTTCACCTGCCAGTAGCCGCGATCGGCATACCAGCGCACGCCCGCGAGCGCCTCGTCCAGCGTATCGGCGACGATGCCTGTGCGCACGGAATAGGGGCTGCGGCCTTCCAGCATACCGCTGCGGACAATACGCGGGCCGGGCAGTTCGCCTGCCTCGATCTGCTGCATCAGGGTCAACAGCGCGGCATTGTCATTGCCCATGTCGCGGGTCGAGGTCACGCCCGCCAGCAGATAGTTCAGCCCGCTCTGGATGCCGTTGTGGGCGTGCATGTCATGCAGACCCGCGACCAGAGTGCCGCCCTCGCCGTCGATCTCATAGGCGTCGTCGCGACGTGCCGAACCCGTTTCGGGCAGGATGGTGGTGATACGGTTCTGGAAGACCGTCACCTCTGACAGCGCCGAAAGGTTGCCCGTATCCGGCTGGAAGATACGCACATTACGGATACGCACCGGCGCATCGAAACGCATGGCGTGGCGGGTCTGGATATCGCGGATGCGGGCCGTTTCCAGCTCTTCGCGCAGGGCTTGCAGGCGCGGCACATCGGCCACCAGATCACTGCGGATCACGCCGCCCAGATCGCTGACCAGCTCCCCGTCCTTATCCAGCACCACATAGGCGGGCGCGAGGTTGAGGCCCGTCAGGCGATAGATGGTGGCCTCGACGCGGCCATCGCCCAGAGTGATGTCGCGCACCGCCCCCAGTGTAATCTGCCCACCCGGTACGGCTGGAGCCGTCTGCCCCCCGGCCTGTTTCAGCGCATTGGCATAGATGACCAGTGCATAGGGGCTGGCGTCATTGGCGACATAGAGACGCCCCTGAGAAACTGCCATCTGTCCGGCGTCGGCCTGACTGGTCCAGCGCACGGTCTGGCCGTCGCGGGTGAACTGCTCGTCCACCGCACCACCGAACAGCGAGGTGCCTTTGATGGTCCAGCCGACCGGATAGAGGTCGCCATCCAGCGTAACCTCTTCCTTGTGCTTGGGGCCGCGGCCATTGTTGTCGACGTGGTAATCGACCTCGACGCGATTGCCGTCACGGTCCACGACCAGCCAGCCGACCTTCTCGCCACTGGCCACAACATCGAACCGCACAGGATCGGCAAGGGCAGGAGCCGCCGTGATCAGCGCAAGTGAAGCGCATGCCATACCCAGCCAGCCACGTCGCTTAACACTCACCGAAACACTCATACCCCTACCCTTTTAAGTCCCGACGATCAGACGCTTTTCAGCGCCTTGTGCAGCCGCGAGAGGCCCTCATCCATGGCCTCGATCGACACGCCCATTCCCAGACGCATGTGCCCCGCCAGCCCGAACATCTCGCCCGGAGCCGAGATAAGCCCGTGCTCGCGCCACAGGGTCTCGGCTAGCGCGACGGTATCGGTGTGCCCCACCACTTTCGGGAAGGCCATACAGCCATATTCGGGCAGATTGCCTTCCATCAGTCCGTCATTGACCATCGCCGCAAGGTGATAGTCCAACACCGGACGGTAGCGTGCGACGACGGCGCGCCAGTGGTCCTCGAAACTCTGCGGCTCTTCCAAAACTACCGCCGCCACCGCATGCGCGAGTTTGGAAACGCCGAACTCTCGGC
>JAEZHG010000143.1 GCA_023436945.1 Pseudomonadota bacterium
CGCGGGCGATGACTTCCTTGCCGACGCCGCTTTCACCCGTAATCAGCACAGGGATGGACGAGCGGGCGGCGCGGCTGCCCAGCGCCTTGACCATACGCATGGGGGCGCTGTCACCGACGATGTCGTCAAAGCTGGTGCGGCCGGACGAGCGTTTCTTGAGGCGACCGATCTCGGCGGTCAGTTGCGTCATCTGAAGGGCGTTGCGCACACCCACCAACAGACGCTCTGGCCCGACGGGTTTGACGAAGAAGTCCTGTGCGCCTGCCTGCATGGCCTTAACGACGGTTTCGATGCCGCCATTGGCCGTCAGCACGATCACAGGCGTGGTCACGCCTGCGGTGCGCAGTTCGGCAAGGGTTTCCAGACCCGACGGGCCACCCGGCATGATCAGGTCAAGCAGCACCACATCGGCACTGCCGCCCTTGGTCAGGCGGTCGATGGCCTCGCCACCGTTTTCGGCGTGGACGACAGCATAGCCTTCACGCTCCAGCACAGCCTGAATCAGGCGGCGTTGGGTCGGATCGTCATCGACGACCAGAACGGTCTTGGCCATTTGGACACCCCTTCACTTCATCACCTCGGCCCGTCTTTTTATGGAATGGGACGGTTGCCTAAGCGTTTGTATCTAAACGACACAGATGAAGATCGGGTTTCAGGAAAAAGGTGTCTCGGTTAACCGGCAGGCTTAACAGCAGGTGAAGGGCAACGGATCTCGGGCATGTAGTCGAGCACAGCATTTCCAAGCGCCACACCCTTTATCTCCCTGCTAGGAGCAGCGGCGAGGCTACCGGATTTCAAATCCTCGGCCTTAACCATGTCCGGATCACATTCAACCCGACGGGTAAGCATTCCAAGTTTTGACCATGTGCCGTTTTCGTCCAGACCAAAGACCAAAAAGACGTAGTCCTGCGCAACGATCACTTCGTCACGGCCATCTGCATCAACATCAAACAGTCGCGCTGTGCATTCCTCGGCGCACTGATAACTGCCCATATCCTGCTTCATAGCAGTCTCCAGCAGCGTGCGGCTGTTCTCGCCGCCCGGAAGGGCGGTGCCCTCGGGCAGGATCGTCACGTTGAAGGTGGCAGAACTCTCATTGATATACTGGCCGTCAAGGGCATCGCTCGCGCGCTGGCGGATGACTGGATCATCCGATTTCTGAAGCTCGCCAAGGACTTTACGACCGCGCTCGCCGGCCTGTCTGGACAGGTAGTTATAGGGGATTTCGTCCGCACCCAATGCGCCGCTTTCGATACGGGCTATCTGGCTGTCCATGGCCAGCTTGACCGGATTGAGCCATGGCGTCGAATAGGCCACAAGCGTCAGCGTGGTCAGGATGCCGACCACCACATTGGTCGTCTCGAATATGGGTAGCCAGCCGCCGCGCTGACCCTTGACCAGCAGGCTGATCGCATAGCCCAGCGCATAGAGCAGGCCGATGATCGCCCCTGTCAGGGCGATGATGCGGGGCAGGGTCAGGCCATACTGGCCGATACGCACCGATACGGCCCACAGGGCAAAGGCGGTCATCGGCACCAGAAGCACCGCGCCGACACGAAGCGTCGCGCGCAGGAAACGTGTGGGCGACAGATGGTCCGCACCATCCTGATAGACCGTATTGATCAACAGGATCAGGCCCGCGCTGGCCGTCAGCATCAACCCTGCGGGGCTGAGCGAGCTTTGAAGCTCAGACATGCCCGCGATCGGCAGGGTGATCAGGAAGGCACCGGCAATCAGCACCGCAATCGGCAGCAGCCACGACAGCAGCGTCAGAGCCACCGTGCGGATACCTTGGGTCAGGCCATCACGCACATCGCTCAGCTCCACCCCGATGGCAAAGAACACAGGCGTGGCGATCAGCATGAAGTAGGGCTGGGTGATGAAACGCTCGATGGCGTTGATGCCAATGGCGTTGAACAGCAACGCCCCCAGCCACAGGATAGCCCAGAAGACGCCAAGGAACATCAGCGCCAGAACGAGCTGGATACCCGCCTTCCATGCAGCCTCGTAATAGCTCTCGTAGGGCGCAAACAGGCTGCGCTGGTTGATCGCAGGGACCGCCAGATGGTGCGCGCAGAACAGAGCGATGGGCAGGCAGACGATGGCCACAGCAAAGGTGGCTTCATGTCCGCCCTGCGCGCCGCTTGTAAGGCCCAGCGCAGCAATGATCGCGGTGACGATCCCGCACCAGATCAGGGTGCTTCTGATCGATATCTGGCCGAGGGCGGCCAGCCACACGGGCGGGGCATAGGCGGTCAGTAGCGCCCAGGCCAGCAGGACAGAGGAGTCGAATTCTTTAAATTGGGTCAGGCGATAGAGGCCATAGGCCGATGCGCCCTGAAGCAATCCGATGGTCAGACGGAAGAAGAACCGCTGTCTGCCCTCGATGTGTGGGGCACGCAGGCTTCCGGATGTGAGCCACTGGACCATCTTGCCTCTCCGCTGATTCTCAGGGGGCAGCATGGCATTGAACGGGGATATGGCAACTTTGCCGCGTATCCCCCTCTTGTCAGGGGGCTGATGCCTCCCCAAAACCATGGGTCATGAACGCGCCCGTCAAAACGACCGAATTCGCCGACGCCCCGCTGTGGGACCTGTCCGACCTCTATGCCTCGCGCGAGGATGCCCGCATCAACGCCGATCTGGACCGCGCCCGCGCGCTGGTCGCAGAACTGAACGCTTGGCAGGGCAAGCTGGTGAGCCTGTCGGGCGAGGCGCTGGGCAAGGCGCTGGATACGACCATCCGCCTCTATGAGGATGCAGGCGAGATTGTTGGCGCTCTGGGGGCCTATGCCTTCCTTGCTGCCTCGACCAACCGCGAGGATGCCGCGGCGGCGACCTTTGAAGCCGATGTACGAGAGAAGCTGACCGCCATCGTCACCCCGACCGTCTGGCTGACACTGGAAATCAATGCGCTGGACGAAGAGACGGTGAAGGCAGCGCTGGAGGCGTTCGAGCCTGCACGTCGCTGGGCGCCGTGGCTGCGCCGTCTGCGGGCCATGAAGCCGCATGAACTGTCCGAAGAGCTGGAAACCTTCATCGCCGAACAGTCCCCGGTTCAGGCCCAGTGGCCGCGCCTGTTTGACGAGACTCTGGCGGCACTGCGGGCCGATGTGGATGGCGAAAGCCTGACCCTTTCGGAGGCCCTTAACCGTCTGAGCGACACCGACGAAAACCGCCGCGCCGCTGCGGGCAAGGCCCTGACCAAGGCGTTTGACGGTGTGACCCGCACCATGGCGATGGTTCTGAACACCGTTGCTGCCCAAAAGGCGCTGGAAGACCGCAAGCGCGGCTTTGCCCGCCCTGCCGACAGCCGCCACCTTGCCAATGAGGTCCACGGTGAGTCTGTCGATGCCATGGCCGATGCGGTGGCCGAGGCCTATCCGCGCATTGCCCACCGCTACTATGCGCTGAAGGCCAAGCTGCTGGGCAAGGACAAGCTGAAGCACTGGGACCGCAACGCACCGCTGGGCGCTGCGGGGGCCAAGACCTATGACTGGAAGGGTGGCCGTGAACTGGTCATGGCCAGTTTCGCAGACCTCGGTGGTGACTTTGCCGAACGCGCGGGCTGGTTCTTCGAGCGTCCGTGGATTGATGCGCGTCCGCGTGCAGGCAAGCAGTCCGGGGCCTATTCGCACCCCGTGACCGCAGGCACCCACCCCTATGTGTTTCTGAACTGGATGGGTGAGCGCCGCGATGTGCTGACGCTGGCGCACGAACTGGGCCATGGCGTCCATCAGACGCTGGCGGCGGGGCAGGGGGGGCTATTGGCCGACACGCCGCTGACGCTGGCCGAGACCGCCTCCATCTTTGCCGAGGGCCTGACCTTTGACCGCCTGTTGGCCGAAGCCAATGACGATGACCGCCGCGCCCTTCTGGCGGGCCGTATAGAAGACGGTCTGAACACGGTGGTGCGCCAGATTTCGTTCCACCGCTTCGAGACCCGTTTGCATGACGAACGCGCCAAGGGCGAGCTGTCGGTCGAGCGCATCAGCCAGATCTGGATCGAGGAACTGACCGCCAGCCTTGGTCCGGCAGTGGACCTTGAGGGCTACGAGAACTGGTGGGCCTATGTCAGCCACTTCGTCCACTCGCCGTTCTATGTCTATGCCTATGCGTTTGGCGATTGCCTGGTGAACTCGCTCTA
>JAEZHG010000183.1 GCA_023436945.1 Pseudomonadota bacterium
TCAGGCTGGGTGCACCGCAAGCGCGACCACGGCGGCCTGCTGTTCATCGACCTGCGCGACCACTACGGCCTGACCCAACTGGTCCTGCACCCGGAAACCCCGGGCTTTGAAGCTGTCGAGCGTCTGCGCGCCGAAAGCGTTATCAAGATCGACGGCGAAGTGATCGCCCGTTCGGCCGAGACCACCAACTCGAACCTGCCGACCGGCGAGATCGAAGTTCGTGTTCAGTCGGTTGAAGTGCTGTCGGAAGCCGCCGAGCTGCCGCTGCCGGTCTTTGGCGAGCCGGAATATCCGGAAGAAATCCGCCTCAAGAACCGCTTCCTGGACCTGCGCCGCGAGACCCTGCACAAGAACATCGTGCTGCGCTCGAAGGTGATCCAGTCGATCCGCAACCGCATGGTTGCGCAGGGCTTCCTTGAATACCAAACCCCGATCCTGACGGCTTCGTCGCCGGAAGGCGCGCGCGACTTCCTCGTGCCGTCGCGTATGCACCCGGGCAAGTTCTATGCGCTGCCGCAGGCTCCGCAGCAGTTCAAGCAACTGCTGATGGTTTCGGGCTTCGACCGTTACTTCCAAATCGCGCCGTGCTTCCGCGACGAAGACCTGCGCGCTGACCGTTCGCTGGAGTTCTACCAACTCGACGTGGAAATGAGCTTCGTCACGCAGGACGACGTCTTCCAGGCTATCGAGCCGCTGATGCACGGCCTGTTCACCGAGTTCGGTGAAGGCAAGCCGGTGTCGCCGATCGACCAGACCCACAGCTTCACCAACGACTTCGGCCAGACCATCGAGCACAAGGGCTTCGAGCGTCTGACCTACGAACAGTCGATGAAGTGGTACGGTTCGGACAAGCCGGACCTGCGTAACCCGATCAAGATGCAGGACGTCTCGGAACACTTCCGTGACGGCGGCTTCGGTCTGTTCGCCAAGATCCTCGGCGCTGATGCCAAGAACGCTGTCTGGGCTATTCCGGCCCCGACCGGTGGTTCGCGCGCCTTCTGCGACCGCATGAACTCGTGGGCCCAAGGCGAAGGCCAGCCGGGCCTCGGCTACATCTTCTGGTCAGACGACCAAGGCGCATGGGGCGGCCCGATCGCCAAGAACCTCGGCCAAGAGCCGACCGAAGTCCTGATGGCCAGCTTGGGCCTCGGTAAGGGCGACGCTGCCTTCTTCACCGCTGGTGATCCGGCTGTGTTCGCAAAGTTCGCCGGCCTTGCCCGTACCCGCGTCGGTACCGAGCTAAAGCTCGTGGACGAAAACCAGTTCAAATTCTGCTGGATCGTCGATTTCCCGATGTTCGAGTGGAACGAGGACGAGAAGAAGGTCGACTTCTCGCACAACCCGTTCTCGATGCCGCAAGGCGGTCTGGAGGCTCTTGAGACCCAAGACCCGCTCACCATTCGCGCATACCAGTACGACATCGTCTGCAACGGCTATGAGCTGTGCTCGGGCGCGATCCGTAACCACAAGGCCGAGATCATGCTCAAGGCCTTCGAAACCGCTGGCTACGACGCCTCGGTGGTCGAAGAGCAGTTCGGTGGCATGCTGACCGCCTTCCGTTACGGCGCACCGCCGCACGGCGGTCTGGCTCCGGGCATCGACCGTATCGTCATGCTGCTGGCTGGCGAAACCGCCATCCGCGAAGTCATCGCCTTCCCGCTGAACCAGCAGGGCCAGGACCTGCTGATGAACGCTCCGGCAGAGGCCGAAGAGCGTCAGCTGAAGGAACTGTCGATCCGTACCCAACTGCCGCTTAAATCTGTTTAAGCGGCAGGGACCTTACGGTCGCTGAGATAAGAAAAGGGCGCTCCGGTTGGAGCGCCCTTTTTGCTTGTCTGTTGCTCTAATCGATCAAGATCGACCGCGACACTGGTTGACAACAAGGCCACGCGGCAGGCGGGTTTCGCTGTTGCCACAGGCTCCATTGATCTGGGCCTGTGTCAGTCCGACAGCATTAGACAGGTCTGCGCCGCGAATATCAGCCTGTTCGAGATCGGCGCCACGCATACGGGTTCCAGTGAAACTGGCGCCGCTCAAGCGTGCTGCAACGAGGCTGGCATTCTCGAAGTTCGCGTTTCGGAGGTCAGCATTGCTCATATTGGCGCCAGCCATTTCCGCGCGCCGGAAGTCGGCCAGACGAACATCGGCATTGCGTAGATCGACGCCGAACATATGCGAGCCGCGGCCTTTGACGGACCGCATGTCGGCATCCCGGAAGGACGAGCCGATCATTTCAGCATCTGAAATATCGGTTCCGCGCATGTCGCTGCTCCGGAAGTTGGCACCCGTAGCGGTCATGCCACTCATATTGGCACCGCGCAGCGTCGTGTTTTCCATATCGGTAGCCATAACGCTTGCGCCGCGCAGGTCTGCGCCGCTGAAGTCCGACCCTTTAAAGCGCGAGCCTATCATGGTGGCACCGCGCAGGTTGGTGCCGACCATGGAGGCGTTCACAAAGTTCGCGTTCCTAAAGGACGCACCGCTGAGATCACGGCCCGAAAGTTCGCAGCCGACGCAAGTCCCGCCCAGCGAAACAGAGCGCGCGACATCGCGATCCTGCAACCTGATGGTCAGGGTGTGGCCCGGAGTGGCCGCCAGCATTGCGCAAGCCAATGCAATACCGGAAGCCAGATGGCGCATATCTGTGCGAAACTTACTCATCGCAACCTGTTTGCACCTATAAGCGTGAAAACCCTACTTAAATCCCTGTAACGCTAGTGGCCTTCAGCAGGCCTGAATACGAAGTCCCGAAGGCAATCTGGTGCTTTCGTCCCCGCAGGCGCGGTTGAGTTGGGTTTGTGTTAGCCCACTGGCACCGGTCAGATCGGCGCCCGACAGATTGGCTCCTGCCAGATTTGCCCCCGCAAAACTCGCCCCTTGGAAATAGGCCCCGACGAGGCTGGCATTTTCCAGATTGGCACCGTTGAGGCGGGCGCGGGTGAAGACTGCGCCATAGGCATCGACATCGCGCATATCCGCGCCTTCTAAACGGGCGCGGTTAAAGGTGCCAAGGCTGAGGTTTGACTGGCGAAGGCGGGCGTTCGACAGGTTGATGCCGTTGCGCTCCAGCATGCTGAAGTCGCCCTGAAACAGATTGCATCCGGGGCAGGACTGGCCACGCCTGACCGCGTCGATCTGGCTGCGGTTCTGCGCATTGGCTGGCAGGGCGCAAAGGGCGCTGGCCATAACAGCCATCATCAACAGGCGTTTTCTCATGGCACAGTTTCCCGATCGGCCAAGCGTTGAGCCGTGTGCAGAGCAAACAGCGTGCCTGTTTAAACTGTGCCTGTTTGGGGCCTAGCCCTGCATCTGGGGAGCGGCCCCGCAGGTGTCGCATGTCCAACCGCCGCCCCGGTTTTGCAGGGCGAAATCTCCGCAAGACGGACAGGCGGTAGCATCGGATGGCGCGACAG
>JAEZHG010000194.1 GCA_023436945.1 Pseudomonadota bacterium
CGCGCAGCCTGCCCGTCGGCGACCCCACACGCCGCGACGCCATGGCCAGCCACGGTGCCGCGCTGGAGGGCATGATCATCGCGGCGAGTGATAAGGGCATCGCCCTAACACCCTCAGCCCCTCAATCGGGCGAGATCGCGCGACTTTTAGTCAGCGGTGCCACCGCTCCTGACCCGCTGTTCCCGTATCTGGTCAAACGGCGAACCTATCGCGGCAAGTTCGACAAGGCCCGCACGGTTGAGGCCCGTCAGGCGCTGGCACAACTGTCGCGCCCCGACATCAGACTGATCACCGACGAAGAGCAGATCAGCCAGATTGCCGCCCTGACCGATCAGGCCACCCTGCGCGCCTTCCGCAATCGGCCCTATCGGCAGGAACTGACGTCATGGATGCGCCTTACCCCGCGCAATGCCAACTGGAGCCGTGACGGCCTGAACGCCGACGCCATGGCCATGCCTGTTCCCGTCGCTGTGGCTGCGGGCATCGTCATGGCCCATCCGGTATTCGAGGCGCTGGACACGATTAAATTGGCGGGCCCACTGACCGCCGAGGCTGCGACCACTAACAGCGCCGCAGGGCTGGTCGCCTTTATGCAGGACAAACAGGCCGATCCGCTACAGACAGGCCGCGACTGGCACCGCCTGTGGCTGGAGCTGACAGCGCTGGGCCTGACAGCCTCGCCTCTGACGATTTTAGGGGACGATGAAGAGGCCTCGGCCGAAATGGCCCGACGGCTGAACCTTCAACCGGAACAGCGCGTAGTGACTGTAATGCGCGCGGGGATCGTCGATGCTGACAAACTTCCCGCTCCCGCCCGCCTTCCTCTGGATGAACTGATCATCCCGTAATGGCCCGAGCGGGTTTTAGTGGCGGACCGCGTATTCTTGATGTCCGCCGCCTCTTCGGAGACTTCTTCCGACCAGTTCTTCGGTTCGAGGTGCGATTCCGACCTGTATGATCTTGGCTTCCGCGTGCAATCCGATGGATCGCATGGACTGGACCTCTAGGGTCATGGCGGCAATTTCGGCAATCAACTGATCATCGCTGAAATCCGAAAACTCTACGCGTTCAGGAAACTGACTCATAATCGGCTCCTTCCTGTCGTGTAGAGTCAATATATGCATCGCTAGTGCTATTTAAAGTTGTTTCAGAAACTCCAGCAGGTTGCGACGTTCTGCCACATCAAGATCGTCAAACATTCGGGTGTGCCCGTTATTGCTCATACCGCGCTGTCGCGTATCGACCTGTGAAGGGCGGCTATAAGGGTTGTATCCAGCAGGATAGGCCACCCCGACCTTGTCCAGATCGAGCGCATGTCCGCCCGTCATAAAGGTCTCGGGCCGCTCTTCCAGACCTAGCAAAGCCGCCAGCGATGGTACCGATCCATTGTGCAGATAAGGCGCGCTTTGCCAGATGCCGGTCAGTGGCGGTGCTGCGTAATGGCCGGTGTTTTCAGGCTCCAGATATTTGTGGATCGGGCTGGCTTTCAGACTGTCTACCAGCCTCTGATCAATGGCTTCACCGCGCACAGGATCGGTGCCGACCGACTTCAACACATTAGGAAAACGCACCAGTCGCATCCCTTCCGGCGTCTGGCGATAGTCACCGTGGCAAGAGGCGCAGTTCTGCGCAAACACCTGCGCGCCGCGCTGCGCCATCTCAAGATCTATATGGCCGGGGAAAGGCTGTGGCCGCACTGTGCTGACAAAGGCAAAGGCCTCGCGCACCGAGGGGATAGCCCCGATGGCTGCACGGTCGGACAATCCCATTGTGGGCACGGTGAAATAGGCCGTCACACCCGCCAGACCCGACAGATGCTCTTCGGTAATATCGCTGGCCGTCATCACACGCTGGCGATTGCCGCTTCCTGCCGGTGCATAGGCTCCGTCCCACAACAGCATAGTGCGAAAGCCGCGATCGGCCAGGTGCGGCACCGAGGTAAAGCCCCGCTCGCGATCAAAAACGTCCGTCGCGCCTTGCAGCAATCCGTGCTGAAGTTTCAGCGCCGCCACGCCGTTGGTTACCCCAGCATGCCCATTGCTGAACGGCAGAGGGCCTGCGTCGCCCGCCTTGGCGATTTCATCCAGACGGTCTTTTACGCGCGGGAAGACAAAGTCGCGCAGGGTCTTCTCCTCGCGCTCGCTCATCTGCGGATAGAGCGCACGGGTGGCTGCCATCAGGCGATCACGATCTGCCGCCCCTGCCACAAGGGCGCGATAGATATCCTGCGTATAGGTTTCCAGATCGAGCGAGGCATTGGGTGCGCCCAGCCAGATACGGTCTGTCTGCGGCATCCCCTGCGCATCATAGGTCGGGGCAGAATGACAGGCCGCACAGCCCGTATTGGCGATCTGCAGCTCGATCTGCGGGATCGACCGCTCCCCTACCCCCAGCACAAGCCCCATGGCTGCTTCCGGCATTGGCGCAGGTCCGGCACCGGCGGGCCAGTTGGCGATGGTTTGCGGAAAATAGAAGCCATAGGACTGCATGATCTTGCGCAGCGCATCTTGCGACACATAGTCGGGCGACAGATGCATTACCAGCGCCGCTGACGTCAGCTTCCACGGCAGGGCCACCGTGTTCATGGCGTCGGAGTTCAGCCCGCCAAAATCACCGAAGGCGAACTGCATCGCCCCGCGCGAAACGGCATCCTCGCTGGGCGTCCAGTTCTCCAGAGCGGTAGACTTGGCCGAGATATGGCCGCGCAGGAAATC
>JAEZHG010000243.1 GCA_023436945.1 Pseudomonadota bacterium
AAGCTCCGCCGCCCTTTCTGCATTAAGGATTGGTGAAGCGCTCAAGGGCTAACTGCCTACTAGGGTCGGGTTAGACCGCTCCGAACAGGTCGGTTAGGATAAATTTCGCGCGCGGGGAGTGTTTTCAATGTCTCACCAAGCGACGGAAGGCGCTTTTTCTTCCGGATTCGACGAAATTATCCCTGATTGGCCTCGCTTCGGTCATGACCGACAGGGAAAGTGGGCCTATATGGGCTTCGCCCGCCCCGCGTGGATTGTTCGGGGCGGTTGAAAAGGATGTGTGAGAAACTATGGCGGACGATGCAGGTCGGCTGAACCAGGTCTTTGCCGAGACCTCTTTCCTTTACGGCGCTAACGCGGCCTTCATTGAAGACCTGCACGAGAAATGGGCCAATGATCCGGCGAGCGTGCCGGCTGAATGGCGCTCTTTCTTTGACCAGCTGAAAGATAATGCTGATCTGGTCAAGCAGTCCGCCGGTGCTGGCTCGTGGGGCCGCAACCGTGGCGAGGAGCCGACCGAAGAGACCGCTGTCTTCGACGGCCGTTGGCCCGCTCCGAAAGCCGATCCCAAGGCTGGCAAGCCGGGCGCGCGTCCTGCCGCTCCTGCGCCTGCAGCCGATGGTGCCCTGACCGCCGATCACGTCCGTGCCGCCGCGCATGACTCGATCCGCGCCCTGATGCTGATCCGCGCCTACCGCGTGAACGGCCACCTTGCCGCGAACCTCGACCCGCTGGGTATCGAGAAGCCGGTCATCCATCCGGAGCTGACTCCGGAGTTCTACGGCTTCAACGCCGCAGACATGGACCGCAAGATTTTCCTCGACGGCGTGCTGGGTCTTCAGACGGCATCGCTGAAAGAGGTTCTGGAAATCCTTCAACGCACCTACGCTGGCACCATCGGTGTCCAGTACATGCACATCTCGTCGCCGGAAGAGAAAGCCTGGCTGCAAGAGCGCATCGAAGGTGCCGACAAGTTCGAGAAGAACGCCTTCACCAAGGAAGGCAAGCTGGCCATCCTCGGCAAGCTGATCGAGGCCGAAGGCTTCGAGCGCTTCCTGCACAAGCGTTTCCCGGGCACCAAGCGCTTCGGCCTTGATGGCGGTGAAGCCATGGTTCCGGCGCTGGAGCAGGTCATCAAGCGCGGTGGCAACCTCGGCGTTGACGAAATCATCTTCGGTATGGCCCACCGTGGCCGTCTGAACGTGCTGGCTGCCGTCATGGGCAAGCCGTACAAAGCCATCTTCCACGAGTTCCAGGGTGGTTCGACCGTTCCGTCGGACATCGAAGGCTCGGGCGATGTGAAGTATCACATGGGTGCCTCGTCGGACCGTGAGTTCGATGGCAACAAGGTCCACCTGTCGCTGACCGCCAACCCGTCGCACCTTGAAATCGTCAACCCGGTCGTTCTGGGTAAGGCTCGCGCCAAGCAGGCCTTCGACATCCGCGAAGCTCCGGAAAACGTCGGCAAGCCGGACGCAGAATGGAACCTCGACCGTTCGAAGGTTGCCCCTCTGCTGATCCACGGTGACGCCGCCTTCGCAGGCCAGGGCGTTGTGGCCGAGTGCTTTGCCCTGATGGGCCTGAAGGGCTACCGCACGGGCGGCACCCTGCACTTTGTGATCAACAACCAGATCGGTTTCACGACCGCTCCACGCTTCTCGCGCTCGACCCCGTACCCGTCGGACGTGGCCCTGATGGTTCAGGCCCCGATCTTCCACGTGAACGGCGATGATCCGGAAGCTGTGGTGTTCGCCGCCAAGGTCGCGACCGAGTACCGCCAGAAGTTCGCCAAGGACGTTGTTGTGGACATGTTCTGCTACCGTCGCTTCGGTCACAACGAAGGTGATGACCCCACCTTCACCCAGCCGCAGATGTACGCGAAGATCCGTTCGCAACCGTCGACCCGCGAGCTGTACACCCAGCGTCTGGTTGCCGAAGGCGTCATCTCGCAAGCCGAGGTCGATGCTCAGGTTGCCAAGTTCGAGGCCTTCCTCGACGCCGAGTTCGAAGCCGGCAAGACCTTCAAGGCCGAGAAAGCCGACTGGCTGGACGGCAACTGGAAGGGCCTGGGCGCTGAAAAGACCGAGGACGCTGCATGGCGTGGCTCGACCGCAGTTCCGGCTGAAAAGCTGCAGGACTACGGCGCTCGCCTGACCTCGATCCCGAACAGCGTCGACGTCCACAAGACCCTGAAGCGCGTTATCGACGCCCGTCGCGAGACGGTCGCCGCTGGCGAGAACATCGACTGGGCTACCGCTGAAAGCCTCGCTTTCGCGTCGCTCGTCGACGAAGGCTACAACATCCGTCTGTCCGGTCAGGACTCGGTGCGTGGTACCTTCTCGCAGCGTCACTCGGGCATCACCGACCAGACCACCGAAGTCCGCTACTTCCCGCTGAACAACCTGCGTGAAGGCCAAGGCCACTTCGAAGTCATCGACTCTGCACTGTCGGAAGAAGCCGTCCTCGGCTTCGAATACGGCTACTCGCTGGCCGACCCGAACACCCTGACCCTGTGGGAAGGCCAGTTCGGCGACTTCGTGAACGGTGCACAGGTCGTGATCGACCAGTTCATCTCGTCGGGTGAGCGCAAGTGGCTGCGTATGTCGGGTCTGACCATGCTTCTGCCGCACGGCTATGAAGGCCAAGGCCCCGAGCACTCCTCGGCACGCCTCGAGCGCTTCCTGCAGCAGTGCGCCGAGAACAACATGCAGGTCGCCAACTGCACCACCCCGGCCAACTACTTCCACATCCTGCGTCGCCAGCTGCACCGCGAGTTCCGCAAGCCGCTGATCCTGATGACGCCGAAGTCGCTGCTGCGTCACAAGAAGGCCGTTTCGACCATCGCCGATATGGCCGAGGGTTCGTCGTTCCACCGCGTGCTGCGCGACGACGCCGAGCTGCGTCCGACCGTCGCCGGTGTCTCGCTGAAGTCCGACAAGGACATCCGCAAGGTCATCGTCTGCTCGGGCAAGGTTTACTATGACCTGCTGGACGCCCGCGAAAAGGCTGGCATCAACGACATCTACATCCTGCGTCTGGAACAGTTCTATCCGTGGCCGATCAAGTCGATCTCGGCGGAACTGGCACGCTTCCCGAACGCTGATCTGGTGTGGTGTCAGGAAGAGCCCAAGAATATGGGTGGCTGGACCTTCGTGGATCCGTGGATCGAGCTGACCCTCGAGAAGCTGGACGTGAAGGCCAAGCGCGCACGCTACGTCGGTCGTCCGGCTTCGGCTTCGACGGCTGCGGGCCTGATGAGCCGCCACCTGAAGGAACTCGAAACCTTCCTCGCCGAGGCCATGGCCTAACCGCCGTTGTCGCACTAGAACGTATTTAAGACTGTTACGAAAAAGAGCCCCTGAAATGGCTGATATTCTGACCCCCGCCCTCGGTGAATCCGTAACCGAAGCCACCATCGCAAAGTGGACCAAGAAGGTCGGCGAAGCGGTGAAGAAAGACGAGATCCTCGTCGAGCTGGAAACCGACAAGGTTTCGCTGGAAGTGGTTGCTCCGGCTGACGGCGTTCTGGCCGCTATCAACGCTGGCGAAGGCGACACCGTGGTCCCGGGCACCGTTCTGGGTCAGGTCTCGGAAGGTGGCGCTGCTGCTGCCTCGGCTCCGACTGCTGAAGCGGCTCCGGCAACGGCTCCGGCCGCTGCTGCCGGTGGTGCCGCTGTCGACGTCGCTGTCCCGACCATGGGCGAGAGCGTTGCAGAAGGTTCGGTCGGCACCTGGCTGAAGCAATCGGGCGACACCGTTGCCAAGGACGAACTGCTGGTCGAAATCGAGACCGACAAGGTCGCGGTTGAGGTCTCGGCTCCGGAAGCCGGTGTCCTGACCATCAACGTCCAGGCTGGTGAAGCTGTCACCCCGGGCCAGGTTATCGCCCAGATCTCGGCTTCGGGCGCTGCGGCTCCGGCTGCTGCTCCTAAGGCTGCTGCACCGGCTCCGGCTGCTGCTCCGGCAGCTTCGGGCGCTCACCTGTCGCCGTCGGTCCAGCGCGTGGTTTCGGAAAACAACCTGAACCCGTCGTCGATCGCCGCTTCGGGTCCGAAGGGCAACATCACCAAGGCTGACGCCATTGCCGCTATCGGTGCTGCTTCGGCTGCTCCGACAGCTGCTGCTCCGTCGGCTCCGCGTGAACTGGCTCCGCGCGAAGAGCGCGTGAAGATGACGCGCCTGCGTCAGACCATCGCCCGTCGCCTGAAAGAGTCGCAAAACACCGCCGCTCAGCTGACCACCTTCAACGAAGTCGACATGACCAACGTCATGGCCCTTCGTGCCCAATACAAGGAGCAGTTCGAGAAGGCTCACGGCGTGAAGCTGGGCTTCATGTCCTTCTTCACCAAGGCTGTTGTCGCTGCCCTGAAGGAAATCCCGGCCATCAACGCCGAGATCGACGGCACCGACATCATCTACAAGAACCACTACGACATCGGCATCGCTGTCGGCACCGACAAGGGCCTGGTCGTTCCGGTTCTGCGTAACGCCGAAGACCTGTCGCTGGCCGGTATCGAAAAGGGTATCGCCAACCTCGGCAAGGCTGCCCGTGACGGCACCCTGAAGATGGACGACATGCAAGGTGGTACCTTCACCATCACCAACGGCGGTACCTACGGTTCGCTGATGTCGACCCCGATCCTGAACGCTCCGCAATCGGGCATTCTGGGCATGCACAACATCGTGCAGCGTCCGATGGCCGTGAACGGTGAAGTGAAGATCCGTCCGATGATGTATCTGGCCCTCAGCTACGATCACCGCATCGTCGACGGCAAGGAAGCCGTGACCTTCCTGGTCCGCATCAAGCAGCTGCTGGAAGACCCGCAGCGCGCCCTGCTGGACCTGTAAGAACAGGCTTTCGAGCTTTGATAATAGAGACGGCGGCATCTTCGGATGCCGCCGTTTTCTTTTGTGGCATTATGAACTAGCGTGACCTTATGAGCCTCGTTGAAATCGCCCGCTTTACCGATGTGTACGAAGCCGATCTGGCGGCCGCTTTTCTGGCGTCCCACGATATCGAGGTCTCTGTAACCGAGCGGTTTCAAACGACGGTGGACCCTTTGATGCAGCGCGCCTTGGGTATCCGCATCATGGGCCGCGAGGACCAGTTGGATCAGGCTCGCGGCTTGCTCGCCGAGGCTGCTGCGGGCGCCTATGCGGATGATGCAGAAGATGACCTAGAACCCGCCACACCACGCGGCAGGGCCTATGCGCGGCTGGTGGCATTTGCGGGATTCCTTGGTGGTAACGGTTTTGGCGGGACCAGCCTGCCACGTCGTATCCGGCCCATTCAGGTCGCGGGGATGATCGTTATCGGCACTGTCGCGTTAGTCAGTTGGGGTCTGTGGCTGACGGCCAAGCTCAGCGGATATTAGGGACACTAGCACCATGCGCATACTGATGGCGGCACTTCCGGTAGCGGCTCTGGCCATGGTGGCCTGTTCGCCTGAGGATCGTGCGGAGGATGCACCGGCCACCGCATCTGCTGTTTCCTATGAAGCCGCGGCGGCTCCTGAAGCGAACTCATATTCTACGCCGACCATTGAGCGTCTGGTTCCCGAGTTCCAGCGCACGGAGCCTTCCAACGGGGTGATCAGCTATAGCCGCGAGGGCGAGACTGTCACCCTAACCTTCCTCGTTGGCGGCGCCCCCAATGGTGCTGCGACGGCCGCCGACTGCATGATGCAGATTAAAGGCCCGCAGGGTCAGGACGATGTGGTGCGCGGTATTGTTGTCCCGTCAGTGACCTCGATGGGCGAAATCACCAGGGACGATATCGGACCAAAACCGATCAAGGTTGATGTGCTGATCGGTCCTGAAGGCGTGATTGTCACCGATCATGGTGCGGCTTCAAAGCTGTGTGCCATGGGCGTGCAACTGGATGGCTTCTACAAGCGCATCTCTACGCCGGAATAGTCAGAGGCCGACGTCCCAGACGCCTGCATTACGCATACGCTCTTCGCGGGCCTCATTGGCGCGGCGGGTCATGCCCGGCTCCATCTCTCGCACAGCATCCGACACGGTGGATTTGTGCAGGCCCGGCACGATGGCATGGATGAAGGCGCAGCCTGCCAGCTTCAAAAGCTTGCCGCAGAAGCCGAGCGAAGCGCCCATGTGTTCCAGATAGGTTTCGCCGACTTCCTGCGGATGTTCTTTGAACAGGCGGTAGAAGGGGTTGGACATATGACTGGGCACCTTGGATTGCACGGGCATGGCTCTACCCGACAGGGTTATTTTGCCCTAAACGTGGTCAAAGAACAGAGGTTCTCTCGTCGCAGCCTCTTAAAGTTGTCGTTATCTTGCTGTGACGCTCTGAAAATAAAAAGGAAACGCCGATGGCTGATGCAGTCCAAACCTTCCGCTGGGATGACCCGTTCGACCTGATGGGCCGTCTGACAGACGAAGAGCGGATGGTTCAGGATGCAGCGCGTTCCTATGCCCGCGAGGCGCTACTGCCGCGCGTCGTGGCCGCCTTCCGTGACGAGACGTTCGACCGCGCCATCATGACCGAGATGGGTGAGATGGGCTTCCTCGGGGCCATGCTGCCGGAGCAATACGGCGGCTCGGAAGCCAGCCACGTGGCCTATGGCCTGATCGCGCGCGAGATCGAGGCCATCGACAGCGGCTATCGCTCGGCCATGTCGGTCCAGTCGTCGCTGGCCATGTACCCGATCTATGCCTTCGGTTCCGAAGAGCAGAAGATGAAATATCTGCCGAAAATGGCCGCAGGTGAACTGATCGGCTGCTTTGGTCTGACCGAAGCGGACGGTGGCTCGGACCCTGCGTCGATGAAGACGACCGCTGTGGCGGTCGATGGCGGCTATCGCCTGAATGGCGGCAAATACTGGATCACCAACTCGCCGATTTCGGACCTTGCGGTTGTCTGGGCCAAGCTGGAAGGCAAGATCCGTGGCTTCATCGTCGAGCGCGACTTTGAAGGCTTCACCACGGGCAAGATCGGCGACAAGCTGTCGCTTCGTGCCTCGGTCACCGGAGATATCGGCCTGAACGATGTGTTCGTGCCGGAAGCCAACATCCTGCCGGGTGTGCAGGGCCTGCGCGGTCCATTCTCGTGCCTGAACAAGGCCCGTTATGGCATCGCATGGGGTGCCATGGGTGCCGCCGAGTTCTGCCTGCACGCGACGCGCAACTATGTGTCGGAACGTATCCTGTTTGGCCGTCCGCTGTCGGCGCGCCAGCTAGTGCAGAAGAAGCTGGCCGATATGCAGACCGAAATCTTCCTCGGTTTCGAGGGTGCCTATGCCCTAGGTCGTCTGCTCGATACCGGCGCTTGGGTGCCAGAGGCGATCAGCCTGATGAAGCGCAACAACTGTGGCAAGTCGCTGGCCATCGCCCGCGAGGCCCGCGACATGCACGGCGGTGCTGGCATAACCGGCGAGCTGCACGTCATGCGCCACGCCATGAACCTCGAAACCGTGAACACCTATGAGGGGGCACACGACGTCCACGCCCTTATTCTGGGCCGTGCGATTACGGGTGAGGCGGCGTTCTAACCCTACGGGGATTTAACCCAACGGCCACGCTTTTGGCCGACTGAAGCGTTTATGGAAGAACATCAGGGAGAAACCGATGTTCTTTCATAAATCCGCACCCGTCGCTTTGATTGCGCTGATGCTGTCAATGGGCAGCGCTGCCCACGCTCAGACGCAGGATATTTCCGAGCGCCTGACGCCATTGATCGCGCAGACCGATGTGCCTGCATTGGCCGTTCTGACGATCCGCGACGGGCAGATTGCAGCGCAGGGCGTGGCGGGTGTGCGCGACCTGAAATCACAGGTTCCGGCGCAAAAGGACGACGTCTGGCATCTGGGATCTGACGGCAAGGCGATGACGGCGACCCTGATCGCGACACTGGTCGAAAAGGGTGTTCTGTCATGGGATGCGCCCCTGTCGCAGATGCTGCCTCAGATGGCGGACATGCGCCCGGAGTATCGCGATGTGCGGTTGGAAGATCTTCTGTCCCACCGTGCGGGCCTTCCCGACATTACCAGTATGGAAGACACGCTGGCCTATTTTCAGGACACCCGCCCCCTGCCTGTCCAGCGTCAGGAATATGCGGCCAAGATACTGGCCATGGAGCCTGTCGGCCCCCTGCGCGCCGCGGGCCAATATAGCAATGGCGGCTATGTCATTGCCGGTGTGATTGCCGAGAGCATCACGGGCCGCGCCTATGAAGACCTGATGCAGGACTATGTGTTCGGCCCGCTCGGTATGACCACGGCGCGCCTTGGCGCAACGCCCGAGGGCCAGCCACTGGGCCATGAGGCGGGGCAGCCCCTGACGGGCCTTATGGCTGATAATCCTGCGGTGCTGTCGCCCGCTGGTACTTTCCACATGAGCATGGAGGATTGGGCCAGGTTCGCGCTCGACCAACTGGCCGGAACCAAGGGCGAAAAGGCGCTGCTGTCGCCCGCCTCCTATCAACGGCTACAGACGGCACAGGGCGATACCCGCAACGCTCTGGGCTGGGGCGCTGTACCAGCCTTGCGGGGCATCGAGGGCCAGTTCCTGACCCACGTCGGCTCCAACGGCTACTGGAACGCCCTGATCGTGCTGCGTCGCGAGAACAGCAGCGGCATTCTAGCTGTGATGAACTGCGGCAGTGACTGCCAGTCGCCTCAGGTCACCAAGGCGGTGCTGGACAGTTTCCTGACCGAGACGGTTGCCGACTAGGGCTGTGGAGTGGGCGGTGTTTCGT
>JAEZHG010000255.1 GCA_023436945.1 Pseudomonadota bacterium
GAATCGCTCTGCGCTCGGCAGAGGCACAAAGTTGACCGCGTCGGCATTGCCGAGAACCGCCGCAGCCGTCGCGCGACAGAAATCGACGTCAAATCCACGCCAGTTACCGCGATTGTCGGTGTAGGCAAAACCCATCAGCCCTTCATGAACACCGCAGTTCAAGCGGCCACGCGCCTTCACACGCGCCAGTGTCGGGCTGGCCAGGGCGATCTCGGCCAATTTGGCCGCGTCGGTTTCGCTGGCCGTGGCTGTTTCAGGCGCTTTATCGGGCTTCTGACACGCCGCTAGCGTAAGACTTGAGGCAATGCTCAGAACAAACGTTGCGCGAGCGCCTTTGAAACAGTTCATAGGGGTAATCTCCGCGTCTTGCGTCACGCTGACTAACAGTCCTCTAATCGCAGACTAGCAGCAAACGCGCCCCAAACCAGTTGAGTCGCATGACCGAGAATCAAAAGCCCGCCATGGGACAGTCCACCCGCATCATCTCACCCGCGACGCGGCGCGGAGGCGGTCGCCGTCCGGTTAACCCGCCGATCGAGCGGGCCTCGACCATGCTGAGCGATGATCCTTCGACCATGACGTCATCCAAGGATGGCCCGACCTACGGGTTGGAGGGCGGCACAGCGGCGCGCCAACTGCGATCCATATTGGCTGATATGGAAGGTGCCACGGAGACCTATATCGTTCCGTCCGGCCTCGCTTCGGTGACCGTACCGCTGATGGCGCTCTTACGTCCCGGTGATGAGGTGCTCTGTACTGATGCGGTCTATGGCCCATCACGGCGCTTCCTGACGCGCCAGATGGCCAAGTTTGGTGTAACGGCCCGTTTCCATCCCGCTGAGTTCACCGCCGAACAGATTGCCGCAAGCTTTACAGACCGTACCAAGCTTCTGCTGATCGAGACGCCCGCCTCACTCACCTTCGAGATGGTCGATCTGGTTGCCCTCACGCGCCTGTGCCGCGAAAAGGGTGTGATCAGCGTGGTCGACAACACCTGGGGCGCGGGGCTGGCGCTCAAACCTATCGAGATCGGCGCAGACGTCAGTGTTCAGGCCCTGACCAAATATGTCGGCGGCCATTCCGACATTCTGATGGGCTCGATCTCGGCCAAGGACCCTGCCATCTGCGAGCAGATTTTCGAGACTATCGACGACAACGGCTGGCACGTTTCGCCAGATGACGCGTGGCTGGCCCTGCGTGGTATCCGCACCATGCCCATGCGCTATCGCGAACAGGCAAAGTCCGCACTCAAGGTTGCCCAGTGGCTGGAACAGCAGCCGCAAATCGCGCGCGTTCTTTATAGCCCCCTACCTTCATCGCCCTACCACCATATCTGGAAGGACCAGTTTACAGGGGCCGCTTCCTTGATCGGGATGGTCATGAATGGTGGAGACCGTGCCGCGGCCCATCGCTTCATGTCCGCACTTGAGCTTTTCGGCATGGGCTATTCGTGGGGCGGCTATGAAAGCCTGATCACCAACGACACATCGCAACTGGCGTGGCGCGAACATCAGCCCAAGCTCGAAGGCGAGATTTTGCGCATTCATATCGGCCTTGAGGACGTCGAAGACCTTATTGACGATCTTGGCCGTGGATTAATGGCCTACCACGCCTAGGGTCCGGGTTTACGCGGGGGTTGTGGCGGCCCACAGTCGCCTTAACTGATTCAATCGCTATAAAGCCCCGCCCGAACCCTCAACCATGCCCACATTCTACGAATTCTTCGCTGGAGGCGGCATGGTGCGTCAGGGCCTTGGTCCTGAGTGGCGCTGCACCTTCGCAAACGATTTCGACGCCAAGAAGGGCTTTGCCTATCAGAGTAACTGGGGCACCAGCGGTGAGTTGACGGTCGCGGATATTCGCGACCTGACAACAGAAGCCCTGCCATCGGAAGCAGACATGTGCTGGGGCAGCTTCCCCTGCCAGGACCTGTCGCTGGCCGGAATGGGAAAGGGACTGAACGGCGAACGCTCGGGCACATTCCATACCTTCTGGTCGCTGGTAAGCGGACTTCGCAATGAAGGCCGTGCACCGCGTCTGGTCGCGGTCGAGAATGTCTGCGGTGCCCTGACCTCCAAGGGCGGCAGCGACTTTGACATCATCTGCCGGGCCTTTGCCGACAACGGCTATCGCTATGGCGCACTGGTGATCAACGCCGACCGCTTTGTGCCGCAGTCACGCCCGCGCCTGTTCGTCATCGGTGTACGCAGCGACATTGCCATCCCCGAAGAACTGCTTTCGCCCGAACCTGTCGGTATCTTCCACAATCCGTCGCTCAAGCGCGCGGTGGCCCGCCTGTCTCCCGAGGCTATGGAGCAATGGGTGTGGTGGAACGTCCCCCTGCCCGCCAGCCGCCCTCTGGACTTCGCCGATGTGATCGAGGATCGCCCCAAGAGCGTCGAGTGGCACAGCGCAGAAGATACCAAGGCCCTGCTGGCCATGATGTCACCGGTGAACCTTGCCAAGGTTCAGGCGGCTAAGCGCGCGGGTCGTCGCATGGTGGGTGGCGTCTATAAACGCACCCGCAAGGATGCTGATGGCAACAAGGTTCAACGCGCCGAGGTCCGCTTTGACAATGTCGCGGGCTGCCTGAGAACACCTTCGGGCGGTTCCAGCCGTCAGACCATCTTGGTAGTCGATGGCCGCCGTGTCCGCTCACGCCTTCTGTCCACAAGAGAGGCTGCGCGCCTGATGGGCCTGCCAGACTCGTATCGCCTGCCGAAAAACTACAATGACGCCTATCACCTGATGGGTGATGGCGTGGCTGCGCCTGTCGTTCGTTACCTGTCAGAGCAACTGTTCGCACCGATCCTGAAC
>JAEZHG010000264.1 GCA_023436945.1 Pseudomonadota bacterium
GCCAACCCCTGAAATGCCCCACAGCTAGTGGTTTGCTCCACAAGACCCACAATATCGTCCACCGGAGTCACAAGGGGTGCCCCGCGACGGATCGCCAAAGCCGATGTTATCAAAATGGCATGTCCGCAAATCGCGCTCATATGGCCCAGATGCAGCTTCGCCTCCCGCTCAAGCAGGAGTCGTCGCGTCGTGCCTCGACCTTTACCGTGTCGGGCTCGAACGAGGTTGCAGCCTTGGCGCTGGTGGACTGGCCCAGCGAGCCGGGCTCGATTATGGCGCTGCACGGCCCCAAGGGTTGCGGCAAGAGCCATATGGCCGCCGCATGGGTCGAGCGCGTCGGTGCCCGCGCACTGCATGGCGAGGAAGCCTCGTGGTGCGACTTCTCCGAACTTGAAGGCCGCCCCGTGCTGCTGGAAGAGGCCGAAGGGGCCGATGACGAGTCTCTGTTCCACTTGATCAACCTGATCCAGTCGACAGGCGGCGCGCTACTTATGGTTTCGCGTGATCCTCCGGCCTCATGGATGGTGCGCCTGCCCGATCTGCGCTCGCGTCTGGATGCGATCCGCACCATCGCGGTCGAGGTGCCGGACGATATGGTGCTGGGGGCTATGCTCAAGAACGCCTTTGCCGCACGTAATATCGTGCCCGGCGAAGGGGTGATCGACTATCTGGTCCGCCGTATCGACCGCTCCGCCCAATCCGCGGACATCATCGTTGATCGCCTTGATATGTATCATCGCCCTGTGACGCGGATTTTGGCCCGCCAAGTCCTCGAAGGCGATTTTACCGCAGGACTTTCCTAAGGATTTCAGGTCAAACGCGCTTGCAGACGTCACATTGGCAAGCGACATAATCGTCTATGACCGATTTCAACCCCACGACCACCAATGCCGGAGAGGACGTTCCCTCTTCGCGTGCGCCGCAGCTGGAACTGAACGAGGAACTGCTGCACTCGCCAGAGCGGTTCATCAACCGCGAGCTGTCGTGGCTGGCGTTCAACGGTCGTGTGCTTGAGGAAGCCGCCAACGAGGCCCACCCGCTGCTGGAGCGGGTCCGTTTCCTGTCGATCTCGGCCAACAACCTCGACGAGTTCTTCATGACCCGCGTGGCGGGCCTGAAAGGTCAGGTTCGCGAGCATGTACGCGTAGTGTCGCCCGACGGCCTGACGCCCGCCGAACAGCTTGAAAAGGTCAATGCCGCCGCCGGAAGCCTGATGGCCGAGCAACAGCGTCAGTGGCGCGTGCTCCACCGCGAGATGGCCAAGGCCGGTATCGAGATCGTCGATGCCGCCAAGATCACCAAGACCGAGCGCGAGCGTCTGGAACCGGAGTTCCTGAATAGCCTGTTCGCCATCCTGACCCCGATGGCGATTGATCCGGCGCACCCCTTCCCGTTCCTGCCCAACCTCGGCTTCTCGCTGGCGCTGAAGCTGCGCCGCAACAGCGACAACCGCGTGCTCTATGCGCTGGTGCCGGTGCCGACACAGGTGAAGCGTTTCTGGGCGCTGCCGACCGATGGCCGCTCTACGCCAGGCAAGACCCGCTATGTGGCACTGGAAGGCCTGCTGCTGACCTTCATCGACCACCTGTTCCCCGGTTGCGAGGTTCTGGAAAAGGGTCTGTTCCGACTGATCCGCGATTCCGATATCGAAATCGAGGAAGAGGCCGAGGACCTTGTGATGGAGTTCGAGGAAGCGCTGAAACAGCGCCGTCTCGGCTCGGTCGTGCGCATCAAGATTCAGGCTGACATGCCCGATGACCTGCGCGAATTCATCATCTCAGAGATGCACGCCCAACCACGCGATGTGGTCATTGTGGACGGGATGCTGGGCCTTGCGCAACTGTCCGAACTGATCCCGCCGGGCCACCCTGAGCTGAAGTTCAAGGGCTATGAGCCGCGCTATCCGGAGCGTGTTCGCGATAACGGTGGCGATATCTTCGCGGCCATCCGCGAAAAAGACATGCTGATCCACCACCCGTTCGAGAGCTTCGATGTGGTGGTCCAGTTCCTGCGTCAGGCTGCGCGTGATCCGAACGTGCTGGCCATCAAACAGACGCTCTACCGCACCTCGAAAGACAGCCCCATCGTCGCGGCCCTTATCGAGGCGGCAGAGGCGGGCAAGAACGTCACCGCGCTCATCGAACTGAAAGCGCGATTTGACGAAGAGGCCAACCTACGCTGGGCGCGCCAGATGGAGCGCGCGGGCGTCCATGTCGTGTTCGGTTTCGTGGAATACAAAACCCACGCCAAGCTCAGCGTCGTGGTCCGCCGCGAGGGCGATGCCCTGCGCAGCTACTGCCACTTCGGCACGGGTAACTATCACCCGACCACCGCCAAGATTTACACCGACCTCAGCCTGTTTACCTGTGATCCGGCGCTGGGTCGCGATGCGACGAGGGTATTCAACTACATCACCGGCTATGCCGCGCCTGACGAGCTTGAAGGCCTGATCGTCTCCCCGCTGAATATGAAATCCAGCCTGCTGGACCTCATCGGCAAGGAGATGTCGGCAGCAGCCATGGGCAAGCCTGCGGCTATCTGGGCCAAGATGAACTCGCTGGTCGATCCCGAGATCATCGACGCCCTCTATCGAGCCTCGCAATGGGGTGTACGG
>JAEZHG010000284.1 GCA_023436945.1 Pseudomonadota bacterium
TCTTCGATGCTGGACGCTTCAAGCTCCTCGATCGAGCCGATAACGCCACGACGATAGGGGTGCTCGGTGTAGAAGGTGGCCGGCGTGAACAGATAGAACAGACGGCCATAGGGGTTCGACAGAACGCTCTGACGGTATTCTTCCTTCACCACGTCGCGCTCGGAGACGAAGACCTCTTCGTCGACGACCAGCGAGCCCATGCGGTCGGCTTCTGCAAACAGGATGCGTTGCAGGTGATTGGCCGGAACCATCTCGTGATAGGCCGTCACATCGTCGGAGGTGAAGGCGTTATTATAGCCACCCACATCCTCGGTCAGACGGTCGAAGGTTTCGTTCGGGACGTTTTCAGTCGCCTTGAACAACAGGTGTTCGAACAGGTGGGCAAAGCCCGAACGGCCCGAGGGGTCGTCCTTGCCCCCGACGCGGTACCAGACCTGAACCGCGACATTGGCCGTGCCCTCGTCCTTACGGGTGTAGACGTCCATGCCATTGTCCAGCCCACGGCGCTGGTAGCCCAGCGGCGGAACGGTCACGCCAGTGGTGGCCTGTGCCACGGTGGTGGCGGCAGGGGCGGCCAGTGCGGGGGCGGCGGTGATCAGGGCAAGCGCCGAAACGGCGGTGCAGAACAGATGGCGGGTCTTCATGGACCTCTCCGGTACGTCAATGTGTTGAACTCACATAACGCCCGATAAGCCGCTGCCGCACCTTACCGCTTTGTAATATTCTCGTAAGGCGGGTGTTAGTCGTTGAAAACGCGCACGACGATATTGCCGTCGGTGTCTAGCCAAGCTCGCTTCATGCCTTGGGAATTGTAGGGATCGGCAATGTTCCCTTGGGCATCCAGCGCAATAAGTCCGCCGTCGCCGCCCAACTGGCCAATGCGGGCGATGGTGCTGGCTGCGGCATCGGCCAGCGACTGTCCAGCTTCTACGCCCATTGCAGTGCGGGCGGCTGCGGCGACGCGGATGAAATACTCACCCTGTCCGGTGCAGGAGACGGCGGCTTTCTTGTCTGCCCATGTGCCAGCGGCTGGGATGGGGGTGTCACCGACGCGGCCGGGCATCTTGCCGAATACACCGGCGGTAGAGGTCGCAGCGGCAAGACGGCCATGGATATCGAGCACGCAGACACCGACAGTGCCGTGGGCCAGAGTTCCGGGCGGGTGGTTGTCCTCGCCCTTACCGGCCTTGGTGAACCATTGCGTCGGGTTGTCGATGCGCTCCAGATTTTGCGTCTCGGCAAAGCGCGCGGCACCGTTTCCGGCCAGCATGACGTGCGGGGTCTTGTCCATCACGGCGCGGGCGGCGACGACAGGGTTTTTGAAGCCCTGAAGAGCGGCGACTGCACCGGCCTTGCCGCTTTCGCCATCCATGATGCTGGCATCCAGCTCGTATTCGCCATCCAGATTGGGCGAAGCCCCGCGTCCGGCGACATAGAGGCCACTGTCTTCCAGCATCATGACCGTCTCGACAGCCACATCCAGCGCCGACGCTCCACCCTCTAGGCGGGCCTTCATGGCTTCGACCACCTCGCGCATGTGCACGATCTCGCGGTCATAGTTGCGCTCGCGACGTGCACCTGCACCGCCATGGAGAATAAGTGCCGGACGACCCATAGAATGCTCCTCAAACAACGGTATCCCTCTAGGCAGCGGCCTATGAGGTGTTTTAGCGTCGCAAATATGTCGGTGGTTTACCGACGGGGGATGTCAGAGAGATATCAATGCGCGCTGTTCTGTCCAAGGTGGCCGGTGGGCCTGAAAGCCTCGTCATCGAAGAGGTGATGGACCCTACGCCCTCCAAAGGGCAGGTGATCGTCGAGGTGAAGGCTATCGGTATCAACTATCCCGACGCCCTGATCATCGAGGACAAATACCAGTTCAAGCCTGAACGACCCTTCTCTCCTGGGGCAGAGGTAGCAGGCATCGTGGATGCCGTGGGCGAGGGGGTGACGGGCGTGCGCCGTGGCGACCGCGTGATTGCCGTTCCCGGTTGGGGCGGTCTGGCCGAGCGGATTGCGGTGCCTGCCAACAGCTTGATCCCGATCCCAGAAGGCATGGATTTCGAGACGGCTGCGGCCTTCATCATGACCTATGGCACCAGCTACTATGCGCTGAAGGACCGCGCCAATCTGCAAGCGGGCGAGACCCTGTTGGTGCTTGGCGCTGCAGGCGGCGTCGGCGCGGCGGCGGTCGAACTGGGCAAGGCCATGGGTGCGCGTGTGGTGGCTGCGGCCTCTACCCACGACAAGGTCGAGTTTGCGCTGGAACTGGGGGCGGACAACGGCCTGATCTATCCGACGGGTCCGATGGACAAGGCCGCGCAAAAGGAACTGGCCGGAGAGTTCAAACTGGCGACGGGCCGTGACGGTGCCGATGTAGTCTATGATGCCGTTGGCGGTGACTATGCCGAGCCTGCTCTTCGTGCCATGGACTGGAACGGCCGCTATCTGGTGGTGGGTTTCCCTGCCGGTATCCCGTCGCTGCCGCTGAACCTGACGCTGTTGAAGTCGGTGTCGGTGGTGGGCGTGTTCTGGGGCGCGGCGGTGGCGCGTGATCCCAAGGGGCATGCCGCGAATATGGCCGAGCTGATGGAGCTTTATAAGTCCGGCAAGATCAAACCGCGCATCAGCCAGACCTTCCCGCTTGTGAAGGCCGCCGACGCGATCAAGGCGCTCAGCGACCGCAAGGCCATGGGCAAGATCGTGGTGGTGACCGAGGACTAGGCTCCGGTCGCGTCCTCGTCGTCTTCTCCGCGTAGTTTGGCCAGCATGGCCTGTGCGCTCATGCGGTGTTTGTCCTTGATGTAGGCCCCTAGTGTGGCCAGCACAGCGGCAATCACCGCCGCGTCGTCGCTGAAGCCCACCACGGCAAACACATCCGGAATGGCATCGATCGGCATGACGAAATAGGCCAGCGCGCCCAGAAGCATGGCCTTGGCGCGGAACGGGGTCTCGGGGTCCTGCGTCGCGTACCAGGCGGCCAGCACCTGATCGGCAAAAGGTATCTTTGAGGCCACCTTTCGCATCTTGGGCCAAAAGTCCCGTTTCACACGCATCTCATTCGTTTTATGCACCACAGGCACGAGAACCTTTTGCGGATCGATGGCATCTTCCGGAGATACCGATTTGGTTTTGACGGTCATGGCCGTTAAATCCTCCGCAGAGCACTGGGTTCAGATTTTTATATAGGAACGTTTCGATGAAACTCGATGGTTCGATTGCAGCAGTCGTCACTGGCGCCGCTTCCGGTCTGGGTGAGGGCACGGCCCGCGCTCTGGCAGCCAAGGGCGTCAAGGTCGCCATCTTCGACCTGAACGAAGAAAAGGGCGAAGCCGTCGCCGCCGAAATCGGTGGCGTGTTCTGCAAGGTCGATGTGACCTCGGACGAGAGCGTTGCCGCTGGTTTTGCCAAGGCTCGCGCTGCCCACGGCCAAGAGCGCCTGACCGTCAACTGCGCCGGTATCGCTACCGGTCAGAAGACTGTGTCGCGCAAGAAGGACACCGGCGAGATCCGCGCCCACGACATGGCGCAGTTCGAACGCACCGTGACCATCAACCTGTTCGGCACCTTCCGCGTTCTGTCGCAATCGGCAGCCGGCATGGTCACCCTCGAGCCGGGCGTTGATGGCGAGCGCGGCCTGATCATCAAC
>JAEZHG010000003.1 GCA_023436945.1 Pseudomonadota bacterium
GGCAGGGCACCGGCCTGTCGGTATTCGCGCCATGGCCCGACGACAGAGGCCGTAGGGGCCTTGTGTCCGAGGATCAGGCCCGTTTCCTCGAAGGTTTCACGGATGGCCGTTAGGGCCAGCGCGCGGGCGCGACGCGCGGGCAGTTCTTTCTCAAGTCGCCGTGCGGTCTCGCTGTTCAGATCGCCTGTATAGCCCGCACGGAAGTCTGAAGGGTCGATGCGGCCACCGGGGAACACCCACTTATTGGCCATGAACACATGGCTGTTGGCGCGGCGGCCCATCAGAACTTCGAGTTTGCGTTCGCCGCGCGTCAGGATCAGCGTCGCCGCATCGCGAGGGCGTTGGCGGCTCCCGACATTTGCGGCGTCGCGCAAATCCATTTGCGCGTCGAACGGTTCACTCACTTACGCTTGCCCTTCTTGACGCCTTTCAGGCCACCCAGAGGCTTGCCGCCATTGCGGGCGCGGGCGGACTTGCCCTTGCCATTGCCCTTGAAGCTGCCGCCCTTTTGGTTGCGCCCACGCATGCCCAGACGCGGCATGGCGGCATTGGGATCACGCGGAGCCGGATCGGACATCATCTGAAATACCAGACCGCCCGTGATCGGCGTCGCTTCGGTCAGCAGCACCTCGACATTCAGGCCCAGCGGATAACGCTTGCCCGAACGCTCGCCCACCAGAGCGTGGGTGCGGTCGTCGTGGACGAAATACTCGTCACCCAGCGAGGACACCGGAACAAGACCGTCTGCACCCGTTTCGTCCAGTCGTACGAACAGGCCAAAGCGGGTGACGCCCGTAATGCGGCCCGTAAACACGGCCCCCACACGGTCCTCGAGGAAGGCGGCGATATAGCGGTCCATGGCCGAACGCTCTGCCGCCATCGAGCGGCGCTCGGTGTCTGTGATGTGTTCGGCGATGCTTTCCAGCTCGGCCATCTCGCGGTCGGTCAAACCGTCATTGCCGAGGTTCAGCGCACGGATCAGGCCACGGTGGACCATAAGGTCGGCATAGCGGCGGATCGGCGAGGTGAAGTGGGCATAGCGGTCGAGGTTCAGGCCAAAGTGGCCCACGTTCGACGGCGTATAGAAGGCCTGCATCTGGGTGCGCAGGACCACTTCGTTGACGACCTCGGCGTGCGGGGTGTCCTTGATCTCGCCCAGCAGCTTGTTGAAGCGCTTGGTGGTCGGTGCCTCGCCCTTGGCCCACGACTTGCCGATGGTGTGCAGGAAGTCGGACAGGTTGAAGATCTTTTCCTGACTGGGCGTCTCGTGGACGCGATAGATCAGGGGCGTGCGGGCTTTCTCGAGCGTCTCGGCGGCGCAGACGTTGGCCTGCACCATCATCTCTTCGATCAGACGGTGCGCTTCCAGCGACTGGCGCGGCAGGATGGCTTCGATGCCGCCCTGAGGCGACATCTTCACGCGACGCTCAAGGCTTTCGATGGCCAGAGGGGCGCGGCGCTCGCGGCCCTTGAGCATACAGGCATAGGCGTTCCACAGCGGGTACAGGATCGTATCCATGATCGGGCCGGTCACATCGTCCTGCTGGCCATCGATGGCGGTCTGCGCCTGCTCATAGGACAGCTTGGCGTGCGAGCGCATCAGGCCGCGCGTGAACTTGTGGCTGATCTTGCTGCCGTTTTTGTCGAACACCATGCGCACCGCCATGGTGGCGCGGTTCTCGCCCTGTTTCAGGCTGCACAGGCCGTTCGACAACACTTCCGGCAGCATGGGCTCCACGCGGTCGGGGAAGTAGGTCGAGTTGCCCTTGGCGCGGGCCTCGCGGTCCAGCGCGGTGTTGGGGCGCACGTATGCGGCCACATCTGCGATGGCGACCCATACGACCCAGCCGTCAGGGTTCTTCTCGTCCGTATCGCGCTCGGCAAAGACGGCGTCGTCGTGGTCGCGCGCGTCCTGCGGGTCGATGGTGACGAAGGGGATGTGGCGCAGGTCCTCGCGGCCCTTGATGGTCGGGATTTCCTGATTGTTTGCCTCGTCCTCTACGGCCTCGCTGAAGCCGACGGGGATGTTGTGCTGGTAGATGGCGATGATGGAGGCGGCGCGGGGATCATCCTCGCGGCCGATGTGCTCCAGAATCTTGCCGCGCTTGGGACCGTAACGGCCTTCGCGCTTTTCGGCGGCGGCCAGAACCAGATCGCCTTCCTTCAGGCCCTCGGCCAGAGGGGCGGGGATGACGAGGAATTCCTTGTCCTTCTTGTCCACCGGCTCGACGCGCACTTCGCGGTGGCCCTTGCGGACCACGCCGAGAACCTTGGTGCCGTCAGAGTCCAGCTTCTTGACCATGCGGGCCTCATAGCCTTCGGCCACGCGGCTGAACTTCACCAGTAGGCGGTCGCCCATAGCCGGAGCAGGGCCGCGGCGGTCCTTCTCGGCCACAAGAATGGCTTGCGGGGCGTCTGCATCTCCCTTGACCAGTTGCACGACCAGTTCGCCATCGTCGGTGCGGGCCACCACATCGACCACGCCGACGGGGGGCAGGGAGCCTGCCTCTGCAAAGCCTTTACGACCACGCTTGCCGAGTTTGCCCTCGGCTTCCAGCTCGCGCAGCATTTCACGCAGCATGCGCCGTTCGATGCCCTTCAGGCCAAAGGCGCGGGCGATATCGGATTTCTCGGCCTCTCCGGCTTCGCGCAGGAAGGCGAGGAGAGTGTCTTTGTCGGGGAGGCCCGCGGTCGGGCGCTTGGGAGTTTTAGCCATTGCGCCCTTCATAACGCGCTTTCGCCCTAAAAGGGTGAAAACTTGCACGAGTTGACCGCGAAGCCTGCTGGCTTCAGCTTCTTGATCAACTGCCTTTATGGAGCTTCCGCCCATGTCGTTGACCGACGCACCAGCCTTGTCCCGCCCGTCAAAGTCCCTGCTGGACCTGATCGGTAACACCCCGATGGTCGAGGTGACCAAGCTGGACACCGGCAAATGCCGTCTGCTGATCAAGCTGGAGAGCCAGAACCCGGGTGGTTCGATCAAGGACCGTATCGCGCTCAACATGATCGAGGCTGCCGAGAAGTCGGGCCTGCTGCAACCGGGTGGCACCATTGTCGAGGCGACGGCCGGAAACACCGGTCTGGCGCTGACGCTGGTCGGAAAGCAAAAGGGTTACAACGTCTTGCTGGTTATTCCTGACAAGATGTCGAAGGAAAAAATCCAGCATCTGCGCGCCATGGGTGCCGATGTTCGCCTGACCCGTTCGGACGTTCCGCACGGCCATCCGGAATATTACACCGACATGGCCGAGCGCCTGTCGCAGCAGATTCCGGGTGCCTATTACGTCAACCAGTTCGACAACCCGTATAACTCCGAGGCCCACTTCAAATCGACCGGACCGGAGATTTGGGAGCAGACCGGCGGCCAGATTGACGCCTTCGTGGCCGGTATCGGTTCGGGTGGCACCATCACCGGTATCGCACAATATCTAAAGTCGAAGGGCTCCAAGGCAGAAATCCTGCTGGCTGACCCTGTCGGCTCGGGTCTGGCGGGAATCGTCAACGAGGGCAAACCTGGCCCCGATGGCTCCTACACCGTGGAAGGTATCGGGCAAAACTTTGTGCCGGATACCGCCGACATCAGCCTCGTGGACCGCGCCTATTCGATCCCCGATGCGGAATCGATCGCGACCGCTCGCGAGCTGCTGCTGAAAGAGGGCGTGTTGGCGGGTTCATCGTCGGGCTGCCTGATCGCGGCTGCCCTGCGCTGGTGTAAGGAGCAGACCGAGCCGAAGACCATCGTCACCTTCGTCTGCGACACCGGCGCCAAGTATCTGTCCAAGGTCTACAACGATACGTGGCTGGCCGATCAGGGCCTCACCGAGCGCGAGATCAAGGGCAACCTGTCGGACCTGATCACCCGTAAATACGAAAAGGGTGACGTTGTTGTTGTGGGTCCGGAAGACACCATCGACACCGCCTTCAAGCGTATGCGTGGCAGTGACGTGTCGCAGCTTCCGGTCATTCAGGATGGCCGTCTGGTCGGCATCGTCGACGAAAGCGACATCGTTCACCTGATGAACACCGACGAGATCACCCGCAAGGAACGTTTCGCCAAGACGGTGAACACCGCCATGACGCGCGATCTGGACACGGTTCAGGTGACCGAGGACCTCGACGCCCTGATCCCGCTGTTTGACCGCGACCGCGTGGCCATCGTTCTGGACGGCGACAAGTTTGTGGGCCTGATCACCCGCGCCGACCTTATCAACCACCTCAGCCTGAACCGATAAGCCTATGTCTGATAAGAAAAATCATCAGGGCTTCTCGACCCGCGCCATCCATGCGGGACAGGAACCGGACCCGACGACCGGCGCGGTCATGGTGCCGATCTACGCCACCTCGACCTTCGCGCAGGAAAGCCCCGGCGTGAACAAGGGCTTTGAATACGCACGCGGCAAGAACCCGACCCGCATGGCGTTCGAAGCCTGTATCGCGGACCTCGAAGGCGGCGTTCAGGCCTTCGGTTTCGGCTCGGGCATGGCGGCCACCTCGACGGCACTGGAGCTGCTGGAAGCTGGTTCGCACATCGTCACGGGTGATGACCTGTACGGCGGTTCGTGGCGTCTGTTCGAGCGCGTGCGTCGTCGCTCGATGGGTCTGGACT
>JAEZHG010000004.1 GCA_023436945.1 Pseudomonadota bacterium
GCTCATAGGTCTGGCCAGCGGTTTCGGTCTGGGTGGCGCAGCGGGCGATAGCCTCGGCCACATCGGTCACAGCCACCGGCTGGATGCGGGTCTCGCCGCCGCCGATCAGCGGCAGGGCCGGCATACGGGCCGCCATGGTGCCGAAACGGTTCAGGAACTGGTCTTCCTTGCCGAAGATGATCGACGGACGCACGATCACGGCGCTCGGGAACAGCTGGCGCACGACGATCTCGGCTTCGCCCTTGGTGCGGGCGTAGTCGGCGTCTGCATCGGCGTCTGCACCGATGGCCGAAACCTGAACCAGTTGCTTTACGCCAGCCGCAGCCGCAGCTTCGGCGACGTTAAAGGCACCGGCAACGTGCAGGGCGTCGAACTTGCGACCGCCGGTTTCGTACAGGATGCCCACCAGATTGATGGCAGCATCGGCACCGGCCATGGCCGCAGCCACCTGTTCCTTGTTGTTGATGTCGCACAGGGTCAGTTGAACCTGACCGACATCGCCCGCCATGCGCAGTTCATAGGCCAGCGCAGGCTTGCGAACGGCGATGCGCACGCGCCAGCCGCGACGTGCCATTGCGCGGGCGACTTGCGCGCCCACAAAGCCCGAGCCACCGAAGATCGTTACCAGACCGGGAGCAAGTTCAGCCATTATCTTAAGGCTCCAACACCAAGCCCCGGACGCGACAGGCACCCGGAGACATAATCCTATGTCGTGGGCCTTAACCGATGCGGGCCACACTCGCAACGCATGGCGGGCCTGTGACCGAATTTGTCAGGCCCAAGGTCTAGTGTCGGCGGGCTTTGAAGCGGGTTGGCGTCGCACTGTGCGCTCTTTGCATCAGTAGGTGTTGCAAAGTGGTGGTATGTAACGATCCAGCCGGAACCAACTGTCGTATCCCTGACTCCTTACTCGAGTATGGCACAGGAGACGGCGCGGTACCGGACGCGTTCAAAGTCTCTGTTTCCCCCCTCCTGCGCCCGACGGGCTGAAAGGTTGAGAGATGATCGTGGTGTTGGCCAGTCTGCTGATTGCAGGTGTCCAGACTTCTGCGCCCGCCACCGTGCGTGCGGAGGTGCCCGCTGCCACGCGTCTTCGCGTTCACCCGCCAGTCACCCGCCGAGAGATTATGGTCGAGGTACCGGCCAACCTGCGTGAACCGGCGATCTGTTTCTCGCACATGGAGCTTCTGATGGAGAAGCTGAGCGCGGTGGGCGAGGAATCTGACATGCGCGTGGTGATGGTTCAGGAATACTGGGAATCGCGGATGCCTGATCCCGATAGCGATGCTGCGCTGGATGGCGAGATCATTACCCGTATCAAGAACAGTCTGGACCAGACATCCCGCGCTGATCCGAACGAATATATCCGTCAGCTTCAGGGCTGCGTTACCGAAGCCGCCGCCGCCGGCGCGCTGGATTAAGCCGCTTCAGAGATAAAAAAGCCCCGCGCTGGAAATCCGGCGCGGGGCTTTTCCTATGGGAGAGACGGCGCTGCCTAGTTGGCCGGGCGGCCAACCACAGCATCAACCGAGGTTGTCGTCACCGGATGGTAGAGCGGGCGTGCCTTGGCATAGATGCGGCGGGCGTGTGCCTTGCCCCAGTCACCTTGCGACCACAGGGTGTTGAACAGCGGCAGCACGAATTTGCGACGGCCCATGTGGGTCAGGAACTCTTCAGCCGAAGCCACTGACGGCTCATAGCGGTGGGCCAGCGCCATCTGCAGCCATGCGAAGCGGACCTCGGCATTGCCTTCCTCGTTCAGCTTCAGCGTCTGTTCGAGATCGGCCAGCAGGGTAGAGCTACCCGTATCGTGGCCATGAGCCACAGGCGGCTGCCAGTTCAGGAAGTGCTGGCGCTGCTGGGTGTTCCAGCCCGACCACGGAATGTCAGCGGCCTTGCTGCGACCCGAGAAGAAGCTCTCGGCAGCCTGATCCACCACCGTAAAGGCGTTGGAGACCGGAGCCACCGCATTGGACGGCAGACCCGGCTGATGGATCCATTGTTCCATCATCAGGTCGGCTTCCAGCTTGGCATCGCCCTTGATCAGGTGGGTGCGGATATCTTCGAGGAAGCGGTCGGTGGTCATCGGACGCCACGCATTGCGCTCGAAATAACCGCGCATCCACACATCGAACTTCTCGCGGCCTGCGATGCGTTCGATCGTACGTAGGAAGGCCGCGCCCTTATCATAGGCGATGGTGTTCATGCCTTCGTCAGGGTCGCGACCCTCAAGCTCCAGCTTCAGGCGGGTGTCTGCCGGAGCCAGCTCCTTCAGTTCATCCTGAAGACCTGCCCATGCCAGAACCTGTTCCTGAACCGCAGCGTCATGGCCATAGAGGGCCTCCATGATGCGGTTCTCGAAGTATGAGGTGAAGCCTTCGTTGAGCCAGAAGTCATCCCACGTGGCGTTGGTCACGAGGTTGCCCGACCAGCTGTGCGCCAGTTCGTGCGCCACCAGCGACACCAGTGAACGGTCGCCCGCGATGATGGTCGGCGTTGCGAAGGTCAGCATCGGGTTTTCCATGCCGCCGAACGGGAAGCTGGGCGGCAGGACCAGCAGGTCATAGCGGCCCCACTGATACGGACCATAAAGCGCCTCTGCGGCATCGATCATCGGGGCGGTCGGTTCAAGCTCGTGGTGCGAACGCTCAAGTTCGCTCGGCTCGGTCCACACGCCGGAGCGCTCGTCGAAGGCCTTGAAGGCAATGTCGCCCACGCCCAGCGCGATCAGATAGGGCGGCACCGGCTTGTCCAGATTGAAGTACCATGCCGAGCGGCCATCACCCATGGGCGTGGCGTCCTTGGACAGGCTCTCGGCCGACATCACGGCGCGCAGATTGCCCGGCGTAATGATGCGGGCAGTGTAGGTCTGGCGGATGCCGGGGCTGTCCTGCGTCGGGATCCATGTGCGGGTCAGGATCGCCTGACCCTGGCTGAACAGATAGGGGTGCTGGCCACCCGCCGTCTGCTGCGGGGTCAGCCACTGGAGCGCGGCGGCGTCAGGGCGGGTGGAATATCTGATGACGATTTCGCGTACATCGCCTTCGCTGAAGGCGGGCACGGTGATGGTCAGGGGCTGGCCCTTGATGGCATCGCGCTGGCCCAGTGCGAACGGAAGGCCGTTGCCGTCCTTGTCGGTGACCGAGCGGATGTCGAGGTTCTTGACGTCTAGCACGACCGAAGTGGCACCGGGCTTGCCCGTCACAATCAGGTTCGCGAGGCCGGACAGGGTCTTGGCGTCGAAGTCCGCGACCAGATCGAGGTCAACGTGTTTGACGCGGGCCTCGTCAGGGCGGGCATAGGAATGGACGTCGCGGACATAGTCCGTCTGGGCCGTGGCACCGTCCTGGATGGCCGCCTTGGTAGCGTTCAGTTGGGCCACATACAGCGCATGGGCATCAACCGACCTGTGGTAGGTCTGTGGCGCGTTGGTGCTGGAGGTCGTGGCGCAGGCACCTAGGCTGGCAGCCAGTGCAGTCGCGAGAGCAAGGGCAGAAACCTTGCTGGCCAGACGGAGGTTCATCGGCAACTCCTTCAATCAGATGTTGTCGAAGTGCCCCCGTTCTGGCGCAAAGATCAAGTTACAGCTTAGCGATGTGAATGCTTGGCCTTGAACAACTTGCCACGCTCGACCCACAGAACCAGCAAAAGCGCCACGATCGACAGGATCGCAAAGCCGATGGTCAGCGGTCGGGTGCTACCATCGAAATTCTGGCCGATGGCAAAGCCCAGAAGCGCACCGCCAATGGTGGATATAAAGCCCTGAGCCGACGAGGCGGTGCCTGCGATACGGCCCATGTTCTCCATCGCCATGGCCCCGAAATTGCCGGCCACAAAGCCGAAGCAGAACATCTTGAAACCCTGCAGGATCGCAAAGATCCAGAGGTTGTCATATCCGGCATAGGAGATGGTAGCGTGGATGACGCTGAAGGCGATAAAGCCCAGCAGGGCCGTATGGCTGATCAGTCGCGAGCCCAGTTTCTCGACCAGAGCCGAGTTCATCAGCGAGGCCACGGCAATGCCACCTGCGATACCGGCAAACACCAGCGGGAACAGGTTCGGCTGTTCGAACACATCGAAGAATATCTGCTGTGACGAACTGATGAAGGCAAACAGCGCACCGGAGATGGCTGTCATGGCCATGGTATAGCCGAGGCTCTGGCGATCGGTCAGGGCCGTGCCGAACGCTTGCATAATCGGCTTTATGCGGATCGGGCGACGGTTCTCGGGATGCAGGGTCTCCGGCAGGCGAAGACCCGCCCAGACGATGAAGGCCGAGCCGAACAGCGCAAACACCCAGAAAATCCACTGCCAAGGACCGATCATCAGCACCAGTTGGCCAATCGACGGGGCGAGGATCGGCACACCGAGGAAGACGAGGAAGCTGAGCGACATGACGCGGGCCATGGTGCGGCCCTCATAGCGGTCACGCACAATAGAAACGGCCAGAACGCGGGTTGTGGCGATGCCGATCCCCATGCCCACACGCGCCATCAGCAGCAGCGCAAACGAGTGGGAGCAGGCCGCGACCACAGCGAAAATCACATAGATGCTGATACCCGTCAGCAGCACAGGTTTGCGTCCGAAACGGTCCGACAGCGGGCCATAGAGAAGCTGTGCACCGCCAAAGCCGAGCAGATAGGCCGTAATGATCCACTGGCGGCTGTTTTCGTTGACGACACCGAGGTCTTCGCCAATGGCCGGAAGTGCGGGAAGCATGGCGTCGATGGCCAAGGCGTTCAGCGCCATCATGATAGCGATCAGGCACACGAACTCGGCGAAACCTGGCCCCTTGGGGCTAACGGTGTTTGGGGTATGCGTCATGAACTGCTGATGGAGCCTGCGTCCGGTTGACGCAACCCCGCGTAGCCCGCGAACGGAGAATTTGTTCCGACCGTCACACTAGGCAGGTCTGCAATTAATGTTAATGTTAATAAATGAGCGCAATCAAACCGACACTGACATACTGGGCCGCCGTGGTGTTTATGGCGGTGGTGGTCATTGTGTTGGCTGGGGCAACGGCACTGAACCTCCGCCCCTCGATGGATCGCTGGCCCAGTTTAAAGCCCGCCGTCGGGGGCTCTGACAGCGGGATCGAACTTCGCTTCATTGGCACAACAGGTGTGGTCATCAGCGATGGCACGGACACGTTGGTTATCGACGGTTTCGTCACTCGCCCATCACTGCAGAAACTGCTGCTCAGCCGTATCCGCCCTGATGTAGAAGAGGTGCAGACTGTTCGCGCTATGACGGGTGTCGAGACCCTTGGCGCGATCATGGTGACCCACAGCCACTTCGATCACGCCATGGACGCTCCCGAATGGGTTCGGCAGGCTGGCGGCGAGATTTGGGGCACCGCCTCGACCCGCAATATCGCCATTGCCGAGGGCATTCACACCGCGCGGACTGTCAGCGCAGGCCAGTCACGCACGCTTGGCGACTTTAAGGTCAGTTTCTTTGATCTGGCCCATGCGCCCAAGGAACTGATGGGCGGCGAGATCGGCGATGATTTCAGCCTGCCGGCCAAGGCGTCTGATTACAAAAGCGGCGGAGGTCTGGGATTTTACTTCGTGCACGGACAATGCCGCATACTGGCTGTCCCCAGCGCCGGAACGATTCATGCCGATTTGAAGGATTACCCCGCCGATATTGTCCTGCTTTCGATCGGTATGCTCGGCAAGCAGGACGAAGCCTATATCGAAAACTACTGGCGCAAGGCGGTGGTAGATAGCGGTGCCAAACTGGTCATCGCAGTCCACTGGGACGACTTCACCCGCTCGTTCGAGAAGCCGGTAAAGCCGTTGCCCTATGCGGTTGATCGTGTGGATGTCGCTATGCGCAAAATCACAGAACTGGCCGGTGACGAGATTTTCGTGGCCTTGCCGGTTCTGTTTGAACCGCTCGACCTTTCAGCCTCGACGAACTGTTAGCCGCCGCTGACCATCAAGGCGATGCGTTTGCCGTCCTTGTCCAGCAACTCAAGGCCGTCTGGCGAGGTGTTGAAGCGATCTGCTTTTTCAAGCGTTAGAAGGAAACGGTTCACATCCGGGGCCGAGGTGCACTCAAACGCACCGGTCTGGACATTGGTGATCTCAATGCGCGGGAAGTCGATCTTGGTGTCGGCATCCCACGGGGTGCCGCACTGGGTTTGGCCCTGAACGAGTTCGCGGTCTTCGGTCAGCTTGAAGGTCGGAACTTCGCCCTCGATCTGCTTGCCTTCGAAGTCGATAACCGTCCAGTGGTGGTCAAGCAAAGAAGGGGACAGCGGCACGGCCTGTTGTGCCACGGCTTGCAGTGGCACGGTAGCGGCCAGCAGACCAACGACAAGAGCAAGCTTCGAAAACTGCGACTTCATACGGATACCCCCAACAAGGTTACGGTCACAATGCAGAGCTTAACTGTTGGGCGTGTCGAGAAGTTCCAGTGCTTCTTCCAAAGTTTCGACCCAGCCGCGCTCGTGGCGAAGGCCTGCCTTCAGGATCATATGGCGTAACTGGCTGGCGCGGTCGTTCAGGCCCTTGGCGATATCGCGCATCTCGAAAGCTTGGAACTCGGCCAGTTTGGCGCGGTGGTGGTCCAGTCGGGTTTGCAAGGTTTCACGCAAGGCCCGTGCGCCGTCATGGCTGTCCAGAACCGCTTCGGCCCTGAGTTTGACCATGAGCGTGTCGCGCAGGACCGGAACGGGTTCTTCTTCGCCCAGCCATTGGGTCAGCACTTGGCGGCCCTTGGGGAGGACGTGGTAGTTGCGCTTGCGCCCGCGCGCGTCTGCCTCGGCCTCCGACGCGATAATGCCATCGGCTTCGAGGCGGCCCAGTTCGCGATAAATCTGCTGGTGGCTGGCCTGCCAGAAATGACCAATCGATTTGTCGAAGCGTTTGGCCAGTTCAAGCCCCGATCCGGGGGATTCTATCAGCGCGGTCAGCAAGGCGTGGGGCAGGGACATGGTTTGCACCTAACCGGTTTCCTGACACTGCGGCAATAGTTTTGCAACCAGTTGCAAAAGTTGCGGTCTGGTGTTCTAGATGCACGCATAAGAGACCCTGTGGGAGAAATGGGTATGTCGCATTTTCCGCTGCTGAACAGTCCTCTGGACCTTGGCTTCACCACATTGAAGAACCGCGTCCTGATGGGATCGATGCACGTCGGTCTGGAAGAGGCCCCCAATGGCTTCAACCGTATGGCGGCCTTCTATGCAGAGCGTGCAGCGGGCGGCGTCGGTCTGATCGTCACGGGCGGCATCGCACCGAACTCTCGCGCGGCCCCGTGGCCGGGTGGCTCCAAGATGACCACCGAGGAAGAGGCCGATCACCACAAGGTCGTGACCAAGGCCGTGCATGATAATGGCGGCAAGATCGCCATGCAGATCCTGCACTTTGGCCGCTATGCCTATTCGTCCGAACTGGTCGGTCCCTCGGCCATCAAGGCCCCGATCAATCCGTTCGTGCCGCACCCTCTGTCGGGTGAAGAGGTCGAGCAGACCATCGAGGATTTCGTGAATGCCGCGCGTCTGGCCCAGTATGCGGGCTATGACGGCGTCGAGATCATGGGCTCCGAGGGCTATCTGATCAACGAGTTCATCGCCGCACGCACCAACCAGCGCGACGATGAATGGGGCGGCTCCTACGAGAACCGCATCCGCTTCCCTGTCGAGATCGTCCGTCGCGTGCGCGAGAAAGTCGGCACCAACTTCATCATCATCTATCGCCTGTCGATGCTGGACCTCGTGGAAGGCGGCTCGACGCTGGACGAGGTGATCCAGCTGGCACAGGCTATCGAAAAGGCCGGTGCCACCATCATCAACACCGGCATCGGCTGGCACGAGGCCCGAGTTCCTACCATCGCCACCAAGGTTCCGCGCGCGGCCTTCACATGGGTGACTCAGAACCTGATGGGCAAGGTGAACATCCCGCTGGTGGCCACCAACCGTATCAATACGCCGGAAGTCGCCGAGCAGGTTCTGGCCGATGGTCAGGCCGACATGATCTCCATGGCGCGCCCGTTCCTTGCTGACGCAGAGTTCGTGAAGAAAGCCCGCGAGGGCCGCCCGCAGGACATCAACACCTGCATCGGCTGTAACCAGGCCTGCCTCGACCACACCTTCAGTCTGCAGATCACCTCGTGCCTCGTGAACCCACGTGCGTGCCACGAGACCGAGATCGTGATTGAACCTGCGGCCGAGCCGAAGTCCATCGCGGTGGTCGGTGCCGGCCCTGCGGGTCTGGCCTTCGCCACCACGGCCGCCGAACGCGGTCACAAGGTCACCCTGTTCGAGGCGGATGACAAAATCGGCGGCCAGTTCAACATCGCCAAACAGGTGCCGGGCAAGGAAGAGTTCTACGAGACCCTGCGCTACTTCACTAACAAGGTGGAGCAGACGGGCGTGGACCTGCGCCTCAACACCCGCGTCGATGCAGACGCGCTGAATGATTTTGACGAGGTAGTGCTGGCCACTGGCATCAATCCGCGCAAACCCGGTATCGAGGGCGAGGATCGCGCCAACGTCCTCAGCTACCTCGACGTGCTGCGTGACAAGAAGCTGGTTGGAAAGAAGGTCGCCATCATCGGTGCAGGCGGTATCGGTTTCGATGTCGCCGAGTATCTGGTCCATGAGGGCGTCAGCCCGTCGCAGGACATCGACCTGTTCTTCGAGGAATGGGGCGTCGATCAGGACTATGAAAACGCTGGCGGTCTGACCGAGGCAAAACCCCATGCACCAGCCCGTCAGGTCGCACTGCTCCAGCGCAAGACCTCCAAGGTCGGCGCGGGTCTGGGTAAGACCACAGGCTGGATCCACCGCGCAGGCCTTCAGGCCAAGGGCGTGAACATGATCCCCGGCGTGACCTATGACCGTATCGACGATGCGGGCCTGCACATCACCCTGAACGGCGAGGCTCAGGTCATCCCTGCTGATACGGTGGTGATCTGCGCCGGACAGGAGCCGAACCGGGACCTGCAGCAGTCGCTTTTGGATGCGGGCAAGGTGGTTCACCTGATCGGTGGTGCCGACGTGGCCGCCGAACTGGATGCCAAGCGCGCCATCAACCAAGGCACGCGTCTGGCGGCAAAGATTTAAGGCACGATGGGAAGGGAGGCCCGTAAATGCTGACGACCGAAAACAAGCTGAACCCAAAGGTTCTCGAAAGCCTCGCCCGCTGGCACAAGCTGGTGGAAACGCGCGACATGGACGAACTGGAAGCCATCCTTCATCCGGATGCCGTGTTCCGCTCGCCCATGGCGTTCAAAGGCTACCAGTCGGCCCCTGCGGTGAAGCTGGTTCTCAGCACCGTCATTCAGGTGTTCGAGAGTTTTACCTACCACCGCAGCTTTGCGGGCGATGACGGACTCAGTGTCGTTTTGGAGTTTAGTGCCAAGGTCGGCGACAAGTCGCTGAAGGGCATCGACATGATCCAGTTCGACGAGGACGGCAAAATCCTCGACTTCGAGGTGATGGTGCGTCCGCTGAACGGGCTTCAGGCACTGGGGGCGGAGATGGGGGCGCGTCTGGGTCACTTGCTGCCCGCCTATAAGGGCGCGATCTAGGTTCTAGAATACACCTGAACAGGTCAGGCCACCGGAGCGATCCGGTGGCCTTTTCTGTTTCTGGCTGAAGCCAGAGCATTTTTCAAAAAAACCACGCCTGACCTCAGAAATTAGCATTTCAGTGTTATCCAAGATGCGACGAATCAACACCGTTGCTTTGCCAAAGAGGCTGGGATGAACCTGATGATCCGCAATAAGGCCTGCGTATTTGCCGCGCTGGCTGCTGTCGCCCTGACAGGTGCAGAGGCCCGCGCCAAGGCCGTCGACACGCCCCAGCCGGAACAGACTGCACAGGGTAACTCCGATCTGGGCCGCGCCGTATATGAAGCGCTTCAACGCGATCCCGATGTGCGTGCGGCACAGGCTGAGCTAGGCGTGGCCGAGGTTGAAAGCGACATTGCCCGCAATGGCTACCTGCCGTCTCTGAATGCGTCTGCGGGGCCGGAATCTTCGGGCGTCGGCTATGATGTCACCCTGTCCCAGACCCTATACGACTGGGGGCAGGTTCGCTCGACTGTGCGCCGCACTGATGCGCTGAAGGCGCGTCAGGAGGCGCAGCTTAAGGTCACGCGCGATGATGTGGCCCTACAGGTCGCCGAGCTTTGGCTCGATATCGCGGGCGGGCGGGCCAAGCTGGAACTGGTGCGTGACCACGTCAGCCGTCTTGAGCGTCTGCACGGCATGGCCAATGAGCGTGTGCAGGGACGTTTCTCGGATCAGGCAGAACTGGGCCGTGCGCAACTGGCGCTGGTGACGGCGCAATCCCTCCGCGCCCAGATCAATGGCGATCTGGCCGATGCGGAGGGCCTGTTTACGGTTCTGGTCGGACGCGAGGCGGGCAGTGTGCGCCTGCCTGAAAACCCGACCTATCTGATCCCTCTGCGTGCGCCGGCCGTGCTCGACCAGACGATTGTGGCCTCGCCGCTCTATCGCCGCGCCTTGCTGGAAGCCGATGCCGCCGATGCCACGGTCAGAGAGGCCGAGGCCGCGCGCTATCCCCGTCTTGTTCTTGAAGGCTCGGTTCAGAAACGCGAGATCGGCGGACGACTGGTGGATGACAGCGCCATCGGCCTGCGCTTCCGCATGAACACCCAGCACGGCTTTGCCACCTTCCAGCGCCCGCGCCTTGAGGCCGCCCGCCGCGATGCCGCGCGCTTGGGCGTCGATGGCACGGCGCGTGATCTGAAACGCACCGTCAGTTCTCTTTTGGTCACTGACACCACATTGGATGCCCGCATCAACGCCCTGTCCGATCAGGTGGCGGCATCCAGCGGCGTGCGCACGGCCTATGCCGAGCAGTTCATTGTCGGTCGCCGCGATATTCAGGACCTCATCATCATGGAGGGCGAATATTTCGAGGCCGAGCGCCAGATCCTCGAACTGACGGTCGAGCGGCTAAGGAACCAGTATCGCGCCGCCGCCCAACTGGGGCTTCTGGCCGATAGTTTTAGCAGCGTTCGAATGGCGAACTGAGTATGGCGCGTCCTCTCCCCCCGGAGGTTGATCCCCTCAGAGAAGGTCTGAGCCTTCTGGCCGCAGAACTGGGTGTCACGGCCTCTGCCGCCATGCTCGGCGATGGCCTGCCACTGGATGACGGCCGTCTGCCACTGGATCAGGTCCGGCGGGCGATGCGGCGGGCGGGGTTGTCTGCGCGCGTTGTGCCCCTGCCGCTGGATGATGTGCCAGAAGACCTGTTCCCGACGCTGATCCTGCTGCGCAATGGCCGATGCCTCGTCTTTGCGGCACGTGAGGATGACGAGGCGGTGGTCCTCAGTCCCTTCACCAACGGCGGTGCACAGCGCGTTTCTATGGAGAAGCTGCGGGCCGCCTATGCGGGGGACATGGTCTTTGCCCGCCCAACCTATAATGGCGACACCCGCGCCGAGGGCTATGCCAAGCCGCAAAAGCGCCACTGGCTGAAATCGACGGTGAAAGAGGCATGGCCTGCCTTCATCGAGGTCGGTGCAGCCGCCATTTTCGCAAACCTGCTGGCCGTGGCCTCGTCGCTGTTTGTGATGCAGGTCTATGACCGTGTGGTTCCGACCTCGAACTTCCCGACACTGTGGGTTCTGACCACGGGGGTGGTGATCGCCATTCTGGCTGAGCTCTTGCTGCGCTCGCTGCGCGCCCATCTGCTGGAAGCGACGGGCAAGACGCTGGACCACAAACTGTCCTCGCGCCTGTTCGAACAGGTGATGGCCGTGCGCCTGTCGGCCAAGCCCGGCTCGACCGGCGCCTTTGCCAGTCAGGTGAAAGAGTTCGAGACGGTGCGCGAGTTCTTCACCGCCTCGACCGTCGCCGCCGTCAGCGACGCGCCCTTCATCATCTTCTTCATCACTATCATCGCCATTCTGGGTGGTCCGGTAGCGATTGCGCCCGCGGTTGGCGTGATCCTGATGCTGATCCCTGCTGTCCTGCTTCAGGGCAAGATGGCCGAACTGTCGCGCGCCAATCTGCGCGAAGGGGCGGTGAAGCACGGCCTGCTTTTGGAAACCGTCGACAACCTCGAAGGGCTGAAGGCCGCAAGGGGCGAAGGGCGGAATCTGCGTCTGTGGGAGATGCTGTCAAACCAACTGGCAGACAGCAGCCTTAAGAACCGCAACCTCTCGACGATGATCTCGTCCATGGGCCAGTCGATCCAGCAACTGACCTATGTAGGGGCGGTGGTGATCGGTGTTCACCAGATCGCGGCGGGCAATATGACCATGGGCGCGCTGGTGGCCTGTTCGCTGCTGGTGTCGCGTGCGGTATCCCCGACGGCCCAGTTCACGGGCATTATGTCGCGCTGGCAGCATGTGAAGGTCGCACTCGAAGGGCTGGACCAGTTGATGGACGCCCCGACCGAGCGCCCTGCCGAGCGCCAGTTCACCCGTAAGCCCGATCTCGTCGGTCACTATCAGCTTCAGAATGTCGAGGTGAAACTGTCGCCCGAAGCGGCACCCGTCCTGACCCTGCCCAGGCTGGAAATCCGTGCGGGCGAGAAGATTGCCCTGATCGGCGGAAATGGCGCGGGCAAGTCCACCCTGCTGCGCGTCCTGTCGGGGCTTGGTGATGTGACCAGCGGCAGTGTGCTGTTGGATGATGTCAGTCTTTTGCAGATCGAACCTGCCGACCGACGCCGCGCCATCGGCTTTCTGCCGCAGGATGCAGTGCTGTTCCACGGCACCCTGCGCGAGAACCTGACTCTGGACGGTGGTCGCCACAGTGACAGCGAACTGCTCGAAGCCATGGATGCGGTGGGGCTTGGGACCTATGTCCGCGCTCATCCTCAGGGACTGGACCTGCCCCTGATCGGGCGCGGCAGTGTGTCGGGCGGTCAGCGGCAGGCCATCGCCCTTGCGCGTCTGATCCTTCAAGACCCGCGCATCGTTCTGATGGACGAGCCGACCGCCGCCTATGACCAGAACAACGAGCGACAACTGATCGACTATCTGGCGGGCTGGCTGGTAGGCCGCACCGTTGTGATCGCCACCCATCGCCGCACGATCTTTGGCCTGACCAATCGCGTGATTGCCCTGTCGAACGGCAAGATCGTTGGTGACGGCCCCGCGCGCACGCCAGCATCTGTAAGCGGTCTGCGGAGGGCGTCACATGGTTGATCGCAAGATCGAGCGCCAACTGCGCCGCGCATTGTCAGACACAACCGAGGGCGAGGCCCATCCACTGGCGCGCCCCATCCTTTGGGCCTGCGTCGCGGTGGTGGCGGCCTTCATCATCTGGGCCGCATGGGCCAAGGTGGACGAGGTTGCGCGCGGCGAGGGCAAGGTCGTGCCCAACAGCCGAGT
>JAEZHG010000011.1 GCA_023436945.1 Pseudomonadota bacterium
GCATCTACAACTTCGTGACCAAGCGCGCGGACTGCCGCGGCGACCGTTCCAAGGTGTCGTGGACGCAGGTGGAAACCGGCTCGGCCGTCACGTGGAAATATCCGTCCTGCATCCTCAAAGGCGAGGAAAGCTCGGGCGAGTTCTATTCGATCGCGATCACCAACGGTCATCAGCAGGCCGATACCGGCACGAAGATGATCCACCTGGGCAAGAACTCGAAGTCGCGCATCATCGCCAAGGCAGTATCGGCGGGTAAGTCGGACTCGACCTATCGCGGTCTGGTTTCGGTGCATCCGAAGGCCACGGGCGTTCGCAACTTCACCCAGTGCGATAGCCTGCTGATCGGCAAGGAGTGCGGCTCGCACACCATCCCATATATCGAGGCCAAGAACGGCTCGGCCCAGATGGAGCACGAGGCGACCACGACCCGTCTGTCTGAAGACCAACTGTTCTATGCCCAGCAACGCGGCCTGTCGGAAGAAGAGGCTGTGGCGCTTTTGGTCAATGGTTTCGTGCGCGACGTGCTGCAGGAACTGCCAATGGAATTCGCCGTAGAGGCACAAAAACTGGTAGCCATAAGCCTTGAAGGCTCGGTGGGCTAAGGTAATAAAAACAATGCTTAAGATTGATAACCTTCACGCATCGGTCGAAGAAAAGGCCATCCTGAAAGGCCTGTCACTGGAAGTGCCGGCTGGCGAAGTTCACGCCATCATGGGTCCGAACGGCGCGGGTAAGTCGACGCTGGGCAATACTATTGCTGGCCGCCCTGACTATGAAGTGACCGAAGGCTCGGTGACTTGGAACGGTGTGAACATCCTTGATCTGGAACCGGCCGAGCGCGCTGCCGCCGGTGTGTTCCTGTCATTCCAGTATCCGGTCGAAATCCCGGGTGTTCCGGCCATGACCTTCGTACGCACGGCACTGAACGCACAGCGTCGCCAGCGTGGCGAGGAAGAAGTCTCGGCTCCGGCATTCCTGAAACTGGTGAAGGAAGCTGCGAAGAACCTGAAGATGGACTTCGACATGCTGAAGCGTCCGCTCAACGTCGGTTTTTCGGGCGGTGAGAAGAAGCGCATGGAGATCCTGCAGATGGCTCTGCTGGAACCGTCGCTGCTGATCCTCGACGAGACGGATTCCGGTCTCGATATCGACGCGCTGCGTATCGTTTCGGAAGGCGTAAACGCCCTGCGTGCGGAAAACCGCTCGATGCTGGTCATCACCCACTATCAGCGCTTGCTGGACTACATCAAACCGGACCGCGTCCACGTTCTTGCCGGTGGCCGTATCGTGGCTTCGGGTGGTCCGGAACTGGCTCTGCAGCTTGAGGCGGAAGGTTATGACAAATACCTGCCGAGCGCTGCGTGAACGCGATTGCCCGTTTTGACCTGAACGACGCGACGACCTATCCGTCGCGCCGCGTTGAGGCATGGAAATACAGTGACTTGGCGCGTGTTCTTCGTGAAGTGCCGGAAGTCTCTAAGGCTGTTGAAGCCACCAGCGAAGGCCCGTTCGCCTCGGTGGGCGGTGAGGTTCTGACCGCCGCTAACGGCCATGGCGCGATTGAATATTCGGTCGCTGATGACGCTGTAGTTCAACTGCGTCTGATCTCGGATGCCGAAGGCACGGGCCACACCGCATCGGTCTCTATCAAGGCCGAGGCTGGCGCTAAGCTGCTGCTGCTCGAAAGCCACGAAGGCAAGGGCGGCTATGTCGCCCACAACCGTATCAGCATCGATATTGCTGCCGGTGCCACCGTCACTCGTGTTGTTCTGGTCGAAGAGCCTGAAAACGCCGTTTCGGTTACTGAAGCCGATGTGGCTCTGGCTGCTGGCGGACAATATCGCCAGACTGTTCTGACGACCGGTGCAAAGCTACAACGTTTCGAGACCCGTCTGGCACAAGGTGCCAATGGTGCCGATGCACGGATGGACGGCCTCTATGTTCTGAATGGTTCGCGCCATGCAGACCTGACGACGGTTGTGACGCACCAGTCGGAGAATGGCACCACCAGCCAACTGACCAAGGGCGTCGCCCGCGAGACGTCTCGTGGCGTGTTCCAGGGCAAGATCGTGGTCGAGCGCGGCGCTGATGGCACCGACGCCCGCATGTCGCACAATGCACTGATCGACGGCGAACGCGCCGAGATCGACGCCAAGCCTGAACTGATCATCTATGCCGATGATGTTCAGTGCGCGCACGGCAATACGGTCGGCACGCTGGATGAGGCGGCTCTGTTCTATATGCAAGCTCGCGGGATCACCGCCGAAGAAGCCCGCGCGCTGCTGACCGAGGCCTTCCTGAACGAGGTCGTTGACCGGATTGAGCCGGAAAATGTTCGCGAAGTGGTGGGCCAATGGCTGACGTCCAGACTGTGAACACGCTCGACATCGCGGCCATCCGCGAGCAGTTCCCTATACTGAAACGTCAGGTGAACGGTCGCCCGCTGGTCTATCTGGACAATGCGGCATCGGCCCAGAAACCGCGCGCTGTCATCGACCGCATCGTGTCGGTGATGGAGAACGGCTATTCCAACGTTCACCGTGGTCTGCACACCCTGTCGAACGAGGCGACCGAAGCCTTTGAACAGGCTCGCGAGGTCGTTGCGCGTTTCCTGAACGCCGAAACCTCCGAACAGGTGGTTTGGACCAAGGGCGGTACCGAGGCGATCAATCTGGTCGCCAACGGTATCGGTCTAGACATCCGCGAAGGCGACGAGATCATCGTTTCTGAGATGGAGCATCACTCCAACATCGTTCCGTGGCACCTGCTGCGTGAACGTAAGGGCGCGGTGTTGCGTTGGGCCCCGATCAAGGATGATGGCTCGCTCGATATGGAGGCCTTCAAGGGGCTTCTGAACGAGCGCACCAAACTGGTCGCCATCACCCACATGTCGAATGTGCTGGGCACCATCAATCCGGTCGCCGAAATCAGCCGTCTGGCCCATGAGGTCGGCGCCCGTGTGCTGATTGATGGCTGTCAGGGCGCGGTTCACGCTGCACCCGACGTTCAGGCCATCGGCTGCGACTACTACGTCATCACCGGCCACAAGCTTTTCGGCCCGACGGGTATCGGCGCGCTCTATGGCAAGATGGAAGCGCTGGAAGCCCTTGGTCCGTATCAGGGCGGTGGCGAGATGATCGAGACGGTCGAGAAGGAGCGCATCACCTATGCGAAACCTCCGCACCGTTTCGAGGCCGGTACGCCGCCGATCATCGAGGCCATCGGTCTGGGTGCAGCTCTGGAATGGCTGTCAGGCTTTGATCCTGCCGCTGTCATGGCGCATGAACAAGCGCTCTATGACCGCGCAGCCTCGCGACTGGCTGAACTGGACTGGGTTCGCATCCTTGGCACTGCAGAAGGCAAGGGCGCGGTTCTGGCCTTTACGGTCGAGGGCGCGCACGCCCACGACGTGGCCCAGATCATGGACCGTTATGGCGTGGCCGTGCGTGCGGGCCTGCACTGTGCGGAGCCATTGGCCAAACGTCTGGGCGTAACGTCGAGCACTCGCGCCTCATTCGCCCTATATAATACTCTGGAGGAGGCAGACGCCTTCGCCGACGCGCTGATCAAGGCGCGGAACTTCTTTGTGTGATGAGCATGGACGCCAAGACTGAAAACGCGATCACCGAAAGCGCCGATTTCGCCGCTTCGTGGGACGAGCCTCAAAAAAGCGCTCTGTCGCAGGCTGAGCTGGACAAGCTGACGGAAGATCTGATCACCGCCCTGAAGACGGTTTTCGATCCGGAAATCCCGGTCGACATCTATGAGCTGGGCCTGATCTACCGCGTTGACGTGAACGACGACCGCGATGTGGTCATCGACATGACGCTGACGGCACCGGGCTGCCCTGTGGCTGGCGAAATGCCGGGCTGGGTCGAGGCGGCTGTGTCCAAGGTCGAGGGCGTGCGTTCGGCTCGTGCCAACCTGACCTTCGATCCGCCGTGGGATGCGTCGAAAATGAGTGATGAGGCCAAACTGGCCCTCAACATGTTCTGAGGCAGATATGACTGAACTTCAGACCACCAGCCGCCCGCGTCGTCCGCGCCCGAAGGTCGTCACCCTTACAGAAGCGGCCGCAGAGCGCGTACGCGAACTGATGGGCAACGCCGATCGCCCGATCGTGGGTTTGCGCGTGGGCGTGAAGAATGGTGGCTGCGCCGGTCAGGAATACACCTTTGCCTATGCCGAGAGCATCGAGCCGATGGACGAGGTGGTCGAGGACAAGGGCGCTGTGGTTCTGATCGAGCCGAAGGCGGTTCTTTTCCTCGTCGGTTCGGAAATCGATTTCGAGACAACACGGCTTTCTTCTAAATTCGTCTTTAGAAACCCTAACGAGACAGACGCCTGCGGTTGTGGTGAGAGCGTGACCATCATTCCGGCGACGAGTACCGAGGCTTTATGATCCGTCTGGAGGGCGTAACCCGCCGTTATCAGAGCCGTGCGGGCGAACGCGTGGCTCTGGATGCTGTCGATCTGCACATCGAGCGTGGCCAGATCTTCGGTGTTGTTGGTCGTTCCGGCGCGGGTAAATCCACGCTGATACGTACGATCAACAGGCTGGAAACGCCCGACGAGGGCAGGGTGGTTGTGGCCGGTGAGGACATCACCGCACTGGATGCCAAGGGCCTGCTGAAAGCACGCCGCCGCATCGGCATGATCTTCCAGCATTTCAACCTGCTGAACTCCCGCACCATCGAGGCCAATGTGGCCTTCCCGCTAGAGTTGGAGGGTCGCCCCAAGGCCGAGATCAAGGCTCGCGTGGCAGAGCTTCTCGAACGCCTCGGTCTTGCCGAGCACGCCAAGAAATATCCGTCTCAGCTTTCGGGTGGCCAGAAACAGCGCGTCGGTATTGCCCGCGCGCTAGCCTGTGATCCTCAGGTTCTTCTGTGTGACGAGGCGACCAGCGCTCTTGATCCGGAAACGACCGAGGACATCCTCAATCTGCTGGACCAGTTGAATCGCGAACTGGGCCTGACCATCGTCATGATCACGCACCAGATGGAAGTGGTTCGCCGCGTCTGTGATCGTGTGGCCGTTCTGAAGGATGGCAAGATCGTTGAGGAAGGACCGACGGCCGATGTGTTCCTGAACCCCAAACATCCCGTCACCCAGGCCATGCTGGCCGAAGATGACGAAGGCTATGATGTCGAGGTCGCCCCGATTGGTGGCCAGATGGCGCGTCTGACCTTCCGTGGCAGTTCGACCTATGAGCCGGAACTGAGCCGCGTGGCGCGTGAAGTGGGCGTGGACTATTCGATCCTGACGGGCCGGATCAGCCGTATTCGCGGTGAACCTTGCGGGCAGTTGCTGGTGGTGTTCACGGGAGGTGACGCCCAGGCCGCCATGTCTCGTCTTTCCGAAAAAGGCATTGACGTTGAAGCCGTGAACAACGGGGAGGTCCGCTGATGTTCGATAATGTGGACTGGTTCGAGATCGGCAAGGCCACGGTTGATACCCTGCTGATGCTTGCAGGCTCGCTGGTGCTGACCGTGATCATCGGCATTCCGTTGGGCGTGCTGCTGTTCCTGTCGGGTAAGGGCAGGTTGTCGGCAAACAGGTTTGTGAATGCGGTGCTGTCGTTCATTGTGAACGTACTGCGCTCGCTGCCTTTCATCATTCTGCTGATCGTGATGCTTCCGGTGACGGTGCTGATGGTTGGAACGTCACTGGGCGTTCTGGGCGCTATCCCGCCTCTGGTTGTCGGCACGGCGCCTTTCTATGCACGTCTGGTCGAAAACGCCCTTCGTGAAGTGGACCACGGCGTGGTCGAGGCCTCGCAGGCGATGGGAGCGAGCACCTTCCAGATTGTCACCCGCGCACTGCTGCCAGAGGCTTTGCCGGGGATTATTGCCGGAGCGACGGTTTCGGCGATTGCGCTTGTTGGCTATACCGCTATGGCAGGGGTTGTCGGAGCGGGTGGTTTGGGCGACCTTGCTGTTCGTTTCGGTTATCAGCGCTTCCAGACCGATGTGATGTTCGTCACCGTCGTTCTGTTGCTGATCCTAGTTCAAATTCTACAGATGCTTGGCGACTGGCTTGTCGCTAAGGTCTCGCATCGCTGACGAATCTTCGAGGGCTTGATGTTGTTTCGCCGTTCCTTCCTTCTGAATGCCGCCGCTGTTGCTGCTGTGGGCTTCACCCTCGCTGCCTGTGGTCGTGGAGGGGGAGAGGATGGCGCGCCGACCGGTCCGCTGCGCGTAGGGGCAACTGCCGTTCCGCACGCCGAGATTCTGGAGCAGGTTCGCCCGCTGCTGGCTGCTCAGGGCGTCGACCTCGAGATCAAGGTCTTCAACGACTACGTTCAGCCGAACGTACAGTTGGCCGAGAAGCGTCTTGATGCCAACTACTTCCAGACCGAGCCGTACCTGAATGAGTTCAATGCGGCGCGTGGTACGCAACTGACCACTCTGGCAGGCATCCACATCGAGCCCTTGGGCCTCTATTCCAAGAAGCACGCCAAGCTTGAAGACCTGCCGCAAGGTGCCGAGGTCGTCCTGCCGAACGATGCCTCGAACACGGGCCGTTCGCTTCTGCTGCTACAATCGGCTGGTTTGATCACCCTGAAGAAGGGCGAGAACCCGCTGCAAACCGTGGCCGACATTCAGGACAACCGTAAGGGTCTGGTCTTCCGCGAGGTTGAGGCTGCGACCATTCCGCGTATCCTACCGCAGGTCGATGCTGCGGTGATCAACACCAATTACGCACTGGATGCAGGCCTTAAGCCTCGCGGTGACTCGTTGGCACTCGAGGGCTCGGACAGCCCCTATGTGAATTATCTGGTTGTCCGTCCGGACAATAAGGAAGATCCGCGCCTGAAGGCTCTGGCCGATGCTCTTCGTGGCGAAGCCGCACGCGCCTATATTGCCCAACGTTACGAGGGCGCTGTTATTCCGGCCCAATAAGCCGGACTACAGTTTCAGGATTTAGTCTCCGACGTGGCCTTAAGCCGCGTCGGAGATTTTAATTTCGCCACAAGTGACGCAGTTACGGCCCGCGTGTTTCGAGGCGTAGAGTGCCTTGTCTGCTCGCTCGAGCAGTTGCAACGCGGTTTCGTTCGGCTGTCGCATCACGAAGCCTGCCGAGATGGTGACGACGCCCAGATCATCATTGGTCGAGCGTCGGCGCAGCGCCCGCGAAGAGATTTCCTGACGCAAAGAGTTCAGAGCCGCCTCGACAGCTTCTGCACTTTCTGCAGGGAACAGGATTGCAAATTCCTCACCGCCATAGCGTGCCGCCATGCGCGGCTCGAAGGCGATACGGGCGATGGTTGAAGCCACATAGCGCAGGACCTGATCGCCGGTCTGGTGACCCCAGGTGTCGTTGAAGCGTTTGAAATGATCGATGTCGATCATCGCCAATGCGAGCGAACTAGTGTTGCCCAAATCATCGCACAGGGATTGCAGGCGTTCGTCAAAGGCCTTGCGATTGGCAAGGTTGGTAAGGGCGTCTGTCATGGCATCGCGGCGCACCTGTTCCAGATGGTCGCGCAGCTTGATGACCTCATTGTTGGACGAGGCGAGGCGTCGTTCCAGAACCAGAGTGTGTCGTTGGATACGGCGCGTAGCGATAGCCAGTTCACCGACAACCTCCGCCCATGGGGTAATGGGCGTGGGGTTTTCGAACTGGTCGGCGGCGTCTTCGAGGGTTTGACCGAACTGCTGCTGAACTTCGCGTGCCTTGTCGATGGCGACCTGCACGGCGTTCAACTCGCGGCTAAGCGCGGCACCGGCATCACGAATCTGCTCGGACAGACGGCTGCGCGGCAGGAACTCCGACGCCAGCATCTCCGAAGTCGATTCGGTAAAGGGAGCCCCTGAATCCAGAAGGCGCTGGATTTCCTGCGCAAGCGGGCTATCTGGCGCGCTCAGGAAATGCAGCCACAGCTCAAAATTGAGCGGCGTAGGCCATACGGATACAGCGCGCATGGCATCAATCGCCTTATGCGCCAGATCGTAGGATTCAGGACCGCGAACGGCCGTTTCAACCTGTGGGTTCATTAAGACTTCCCCCGTCTCTGGGAAGTCACCTTACGTGGGAACACGTAACGCACAGGTTAAACTGTTGCACGAAATTTGAATTAGTTCGGTACAACCACTGGGCGACGAAGGAAGGCCGGAATGTCGTCACCGAATGCGACGCTGTGAGTCGCAAAACCTTCAGTAGAAACCGTTTTCTTCGATCTTGAAGTATCTTCGTTCGACTTGCGGTTGCTGCGGCGGTCGCGATCCTTGGCCGGTTTCGGCTCGATTTCGACTGCTTCAACGACGGTTTCTGCAGCCGCTTCCACGGCCTCTACAGCGACTTCCTCAACCT
>JAEZHG010000041.1 GCA_023436945.1 Pseudomonadota bacterium
AACCCACGCCACACGGCGCGGGTTGGGTGCCAGTCTCGTCGTGTAGAGTTTCATTTTCCGTCCCCAAAGATAAGGGCCGCATAAGCGACCCTTAGTTTTCTTTAAGAACGAAGTTATCAGGCAAAAATGCTGCCCGGCAAGGCGCCTACGATACAGGCCGTCATCAAGGTAGCGAGGAAGCCGCCCAGAAGCGCCTTCCACACCAGAGCAAGAACTTCCTGACGGCGCTCCGGCAGCAGGACCGACAGGCCCGTCACCGTAATGCCGACAGAGCCGATGTTGGCAAAGCCGCACAGGGCATAGGTCATCAGCATACGGGTGCGCTCGCTCATGGCTTCCGGCGCGATCTTGCCCAGTTCGATAAAGGCCACGAACTCGGTCAGGGTCAGTTTGACGCCCAGCAGCCAGCCTGCCTGCGAAGCCTCGGCCCACTGCACGCCCGTCAGCCATGCGATCGGGGCAAAAAGAACGCCCAGAATGCGCTCGACCGACAGAGTTTCACCGCCCAGCCAGAAATTGCCGAGGATCACATTCACCAGTGCAACCAGCGCCACGAAGGTGATCAGGACCGCCGAGATGTTCAGCACAACCATCAGGCCGTCCGCGGTGCCCTTAACGATGGCGTCGATGGCGCTGTCGTATTTCAGAGCCGAGGAATAGTTGGCGTTCTCGCCACCCTCGCCCGGTTTTTCAGGGATCAGGATACGGGCCAGAAGCACCGCTGCCGGAGCCGAAACCACCGAGGCGACCAGCACGTGACCCGCCGCATTCGACAGGACCGGCGACAGGATGGTCGCATAGGCCACCATGGTCGAGCCCGCGACCGTGCCAAGGCCCACAACCATCATCAGGAAGATTTCAGAACGCGAAAGCTTGTCCAGATAGGCACGGATAACCAGCGGGGTCTCGACCATGCCAAGGAAGATGTTGGCCGCCACAGCCAGAGCCGACGCACCGCCCAGACCCATGGTGCGTTGGAACAGGAAGCCGAAGCCGAGCGTCAGCCACTTCAGAATACGCCAGTGCCACAGCAGCGCCGACAGGGCCGAAATCACGATCACCAGCGGCAGGACGTTAAAGGCGAAGGTGAACAGAGCACCCTGATTTTCAACGACATAGGGCTGGTCGCCACCGGCCAGATAGCCGAACACGAACTGGGTGCCCTTGGCGGTGGCCTGTTCCAGACCCTTCACCGAGTTGTTGATCGCATCCAGAACAACCTGCGAGCCCGGAATGGCGAAGGTCGCCAGCACCAGTGCGGCTTGCAGCAGGATGGCACCAATGGCCAGACGCCACGGGAAGCGTTTGCGGTTCTCGGAAATCAGCCAGCAGCCGCCGACAATCACGGCAAGGCCCAAAAGGCTTTGGAGGTTTAGAAGGTTGAACATGGCGGCTCACGTGGCGTGGCAGGAAAGCTATTTACCTGCTTGAACGCCACACAATGTCGCATGGCAACCCCTAGGAGGGCGGCCGAAGGGTTTTCCACGGGCAAATAAGACGAAAGGCGGTAGCTTTGCGCCACCGCCTTCAAAAATCTTCGCTGTGCTCGGGATTAGAGCTGACCGCGAACCAGCTTTTCGTAGTCTTCCATCAGGCCAAGGCTGATCTCGCCCGGGGTGAAGGTGTATTCACCGACCACGCCCACCGGAGTGACCTCAGCGGCCGAGCCGGTCAGGAAGCACTCGCTGAAGTCAGCCAGTTCTTCCGGTAGGATGTTGCGAACCACAACCTCGATGCCCTTGGCCTTGGCCAGATCGATCACGGTCTGGCGGGTGATGCCGTTCAGGATGTTCGAGACGTCCGGCGTGTGGATCACACCGTCCCTGATGAAGAAGACGTTCGCGCCGGTGGCCTCGGCAACATAGCCGCGCCAGTCGAGCATCAGGGCATCAGCAAAGCCGCGCTTTTCAGCGGCGTTCTTGGACATGGTGCAGATCATATAGAGACCTGCGGCCTTGGCGGTCGACGGAGCCGTTGCCGGATCCGGACGGCGCCACTTGGCCCACTCCAGCTTGATGCCTTTTTTCTTCACTTCCGGATCGAAGTAGGACGGCCAGTCCCAGACGGCGATCGCGAGGTGAACCTTGTTGCCGATCGACGAAACCGACAGCTTTTCGGCACCCAGCCATGCCACAGGGCGGATATAGCAGTCCGTCAGGCCATTACGCTCGCAGGCGTCCTTGCAGGCTTGGTCAATCTCGGCCACGCTATAGGGAATCTCGAAGTCGAGCAGTTCGGCCGAACGCTTCAGACGCTCGCTGTGTTCAGTAAGCTTGAAGATCTGGCCATTATACATACGCTCGCCCTCGAAAACCGAGGAGCCATAGTGGAGGCCATGGGTCAGGACGTGCATTTGCGCTTCGCGCCAGGGAATGAATTCCCCGTCAAGCCAAATCCAGCCGTCGCGATCATCAAAAGGAACCATGGCCACTGCGATACGATCTCCCTTGTACCAATGTTGGGTGTATAGACCCCTCCACTCCCCCCGCGTCAATGACACGGAACACGACTTTTCTTCCGGAGCGCTCCTTTGAGCCCTAACGATACACGTTTCAGCAACCGTTCCGGCCCTGTGGCGTCAGCAGGCAGCGGACGCCACCTTCTGATCGTGGACGACGACGACCGTATCCGCGAGCTGCTGAAAGAGTTTCTGGCCCGCGAAGGCTATCGCGTTACGGGTGCCGCACACGCTGGCGCGGCCCGCCGTCTGGTGGAACTGATCGAGTTCGACCTGATCGTTCTGGACGTGATGATGCCGGGTGAAAGCGGCTTTGACCTGACCACGTGGATCCGCTCGCAAGCAGCACTGTCCAAGACGCCGGTTCTGCTGCTGACGGCCAAGGGCGATCCGAACGACCGTATCGAAGGCCTGTCGCGCGGCGCGGACGACTATATGTCCAAGCCGTTCGATCCGCGCGAACTGTCGCTGCGCATCGAGGCCATCCTGCGCCGTACGGGCGGCAAGCCCTTGACGGCCAAAGAGATCAAGATGGGTCCCGCGGTCTTCAATATGGAACGTCTGGAACTGACCGTTAACGGCCAGCCCCAGCGCCTGACCGAGGCCGAGGCCCAACTGCTGAAGACCCTCGCCATCAGCGCCCACGCCCCTGTCGAGCGTATGGACCTTTCGCCCGATACCGCAGACATCACCGGCCGCGCCGTGGATGTTCAGGTCACCCGCCTGCGCCGCAAGCTGGAGGTGGACCCGAAGAACCCGCGCTATCTGCAGACCGTGCGCGGCATCGGCTATATGCTGGCCCCCGACTGAGGGCACTAGATCATGCGTATGCGGCTGACGCCGTTGAATGTCTGGGCGCGCTGGATCAAACAGCGCCTCCCCACGTCTTTGTGGGGCCGCTCGCTGCTGATTATCGTCATACCCGTCCTGATAATGCAGGGCGCGGTGACCTTCGCCTTCTTCGATGCCCACTGGCAGACCGTGACCGCCCGCCTGTCCGAAGGCTTGGCGGGTGATATTGCGTGGGCGGCAGAGTCCTATCGCGACAATCCCAGCCCTGAAAATCTGGCCGTCATCATCGACCGTGCAGAGCGCAATATGCAGCTCTCAATCGCGTTCCAGGAAGGCAACACTCTTCCCAAGAACATCGAGCGCGGCCCGCTGGGCGTTGTGGACCGCACGCTGGAGGCGGCCCTGAACTCGCGTCTGGACCAGCCCTTCTGGTACGACACCACCCGCTATCCCGCCTATGTCGATATCCGCGTGCAGGAGCCGAACGGCGTGCTGCGTGTGATCGCCCCGCGCGAACGTGCAGTGGCGACACAAGCGCACATCTTCGTCCTGTGGCTGATGCTGGCGACCTTCCTGCTGCTTGCGGTGGCTGTCCTGTTCATCCGCAATCAGGTGCGCACCATCGAGCGTCTGGCCGAAGCCGCCGAAGCCTTTGGCCGTGGCGAGAGCGTGCCGCGCTTCAAGCCGCACGGCGCGCGCGAGGTTCGCGCCGCCGCATCGGCCTTCCTCGATATGCGCGACCGCATCCAGCGCCACATCGACCAGCGCACGGCCATGCTGGCCTCGGTCAGCCATGACCTGCGCACGCCGCTGACCCGTCTTCGTCTGGAACTGGCGCTGGCACCGCCCTTCAAGCGCGCGGATTCCATGCGCCAGGACATGGACGAGATGGAGCATATGATCGACGAGTATCTGGCCTTTGCCCGAGGCGAGGCCGGAGAGCCTGCCGCCACGGTCGATCTGGTGCAGATGCTTGAGAAATGCGCTTCGGATGCCCGTCTGGCTGGCGCAGAGGTCGAGGTCGTGGCCCCGCAGGCGCTGAATGTGCAAATCCGCCCCCTCGCCTTTCGCCGCGCGCTCAGCAACCTGTCCGGCAATGCGGCATCGCATGGCGAAAAGGTCCGCCTGACCGCCCGCCAGTTCAGCAATGGCGAGGTCGAGGTCATTGTCGAGGATGACGGCCCCGGCATCCCCGAGGACATGTATGAAGAGGCCTTCCGCCCCTTCTCGCGCCTTGATCCTTCGCGCAGCCAGAACCGCAAGGGCGTGGGCCTCGGCATGGTGATCGCCCGCGACGTGGCCCGCAGCCACGGCGGCGATATCACGCTGGACCGCAGCGACATGGGCGGGCTTAAAGCTTCGATCCGCCTGCCCGGCTAAAATATTTTACAGTTGATCTAGTATTACAGCGTGACGCGGCCCATCTTCGGAGTGTTCCAGGGGGGCCTGGAAACAAGGAGTGTTCACTATGCGCACTTTCGCACAATCGGCTTTGGTAGCCGGTATGTTTTCTCTGGTGGCAGCGGGTTCAGCGCTGGCTCAGCCGGAATCCGTGTCTGTCGTTATCAGCCCTGACTTCGCAACCGATGCGGAGAAACTGGGCGAGCGCGACGTTCAGCAACAGCTCAGCGATCTGACACGCCGCGTGAATGACACGCTGACCCGCCGCGACGCCCTTCAGGGTGCGAAGATCGATCTGGTGATTACGGATCTGAAGCCGAACCGCCCGACCATGGAACAGATGGCCAATCGTCCGGGCCTTGATCCGATCCGCAGCATCTCCATCGGCGGTGCTTCGATCGAGGGCACGGTCACTCTGGCAGACGGCACGGTCCAGCCGGTGAAGTACAAATACTACACCCCGACCCTGCGTGACGCCTATGGCACCACGACGTGGACGGACGCCAACCGCGCGTTTGAGCGCCTCGCCAATAATCTGGCGAACGGTCGCTATCAGACCCGCTAAAGGCTTCTAGAGACGGATCAGCCGCTCAGTTCGGTGGATTTGTCGATAGCCGCTTTCACGGCGCCTTTGACCGGACGGTCGAGGGCGCCGTTTTCGTTCAGCACCACAAGACCCGCCTGCGTCACACCGCCGGGCGAGGCCACGCGGTCGATCAGGGCATCGAGGGCTTCGGTGCCCACCACACCCGCAGCGGCAGAGCGCAGCGTGGCGCGGGCCAGTTTCACGGCCACCTCTTCCGGCAGACCTTCCGCTACACCTGCCTGAGCCAGCGCACGGGTAAAGGCGAAGAAATAGGCCGGACCACAGCCCGACACGGCGGTCGCGGCATGCATCAGGTCTTCGGACGTCAGGATAGCCGTTTCGGCAATCGGCTCGAACAGGGCTAGCCCCTGATCCAGAGCAGCCTTGTCGGACGACCACAGGCTGGCCACGCCCTTGGCCTGCGCCACGCCCGTCGTGGGCATCACACGCACGACAGAGCGGCCAACAAAGCCTTCGGAGATGGTGGTTTCCAGAACGCCCGCCATGACCGAGACGATCACAGCGTCCTTGTTCAGATGAGGCAGGATGTCCTGAGCGGCCTCAACCCATTTGGCAGGCTTCACGCCGATGACGAAGGCTTTCGCCTCGGCCAGCGTTTCCAGCGGTGGATTGATACGAGCGCCCAGCGCACGGGCCTTTTCAGCAACCGGCTTTTCGCTGGGCGTCAGGATAATCAGGTCTTTGGGATCAACCGCGCCTGTCAGCAGCCACCCTTCAAGAATGGCTGACCCCAGACGACCAACCCCTTGAAGAACAACTGCATTAGACATTTTAGGCGTTACCTACGGTTTCAAACAAACAGGCGTCGATGGCTTCTTGCGGCTTCTTGGAGCCACGGACCATAAAGTCGAACGCGGGGTAATAACGATCGGCGGCCTCAACGGCTGCATCAATCATGGATGCGGCCTGTGCCAGCGTCGGGCGCTCGCCGTGCGGCAGAGCCAGAGCGTGTCGGAAGACGATCTCGCCCTCGTCCGGCCAGATCTCGAAGTGACCCAGCCAGGTGCGCTGGTTGATCATCGAGGCCAGCTCATAGGCGGCGGCACGGCGGGTCTTGGCCACACGCAGGTCCAGCGCGAGGCAAAGTTGCAGGCAGTCACCTTCCGGACGCCATGCGAACCAAAGTTCATAGTCCTTCCAGCTTCCGGCCAATTCAAAGGCCAGATCGCCTTCATCCGTGCGGTCGAACGGCAGGTTCTCCGCAACAAGTACGTGTTCGACCACGTCCAGCGGATCAAAAGGCAGTTCGACCTCGTCGGGTCTAGCGGCGTCCATCAGGGCTTCAACTTCTCAAACGGGTGCGACTCAATGCGTCGCTAAAAGGACGGTAAGCGTGTTCGGAGATTCGGCTCAACGGGCCGAATCTTACGATTCTGTGGAGGGGTTCGCTTTCAAGGCCGCGATTTCAGCACGCAACGCAGCGATTTCCGCCTTCAGCACATCGAACTCATCACGACGCACCAAATCCATCTCGGCCGCCAAACGGTCAGCCTGGGCGCGCCAAGCGGTCTTGGCCTCTTCTCCGGCAGCCTGAGCCAAGCCCATGGCGCCCGTCGTCATCTTGGCGATTTCGTCGAGAATAGGATTACGGGTCTGCATGTCGCGTTCCCTCCGGATTTGGTTAAGAAAAACTCACCTGATTTGGTGAATGAAATCTTTAAATCTGCTGCTTCGCGCCTTTGATCAAGCCGAATACGAAATTTCGAAGTTTGGTGAATTGCCTGATTCAAAACGGCACAGAACTGTCGCGAATCCCGAGCGTTACAAAAAGGTCCAGCCTCTAACCTTGGGGCGACGAACTGTAGTTTCCCTGCTAGAGATCAGGGACGGTCTAGCAGGAGCTTCCCCTTGCCCTTCCCCGAGTTTGATCCCGTTCTCATCCACCTCGGCCCGCTACCGATCCGCTGGTACGCGCTGGCCTATATTGCCGGCATTGTGCTGGGTTGGTGGTATGCCTCGCGCATCATCAAGACGCCGCGCCTGTGGGCCGGTGGCAAGCCGCCGATCACGGGGCCGCAACTTGATGATCTGGTGTTCTGGCTGGTTCTGGGCGTCATTCTGGGCGGACGCTTCGGCTATGCGCTGTTCTATCAACCCGAGCTACTGACTCAGATTGTGACAGGTTCCTCCATCGGCGAGCGTCTGGAAATTCTTCAGATGTGGACCGGCGGCATGAGCTTCCACGGCGGTTTCCTCGGTGTTGTGATCGCCGCGGCCGTCTTTGCGTGGCGCAAGGGCATCAATCCGCTGACGCTGGGTGACGTGATTGCCCCTGTCGTGCCGATTGGTCTGTTCTTTGGCCGCATCGCCAATTTCATCAATGGCGAGCTGTGGGGCCGCGAAACGAATGTTCCGTGGGCCATCCGCTTCTGTAACGACAAGATCATCGAGATGTACGGCTATTGCCCCGCAGGCGATGCCCCCCGTCACCCGAGCCAGCTTTATGAAGCGGGCCTTGAGGGTCTTCTGCTGCTGGCGCTGATGGGTCTGGCGATCTGGAAGTTCGGCATGCTGAAGCGCCCCGGCTTTGTCATGGGCATCTTCCTGTTCGGCTATGGCGTCTCGCGCGCCCTTCTGGAGAATGTGCGCCAGCCAGACGCCCATCTGTCGAACCTGCCGATGGGTCTGACCATGGGCATGATCCTGTCGATCCCGATGGCGCTTGTCGGTCTGTTGCTCATCATCCGCGCTCTCAAGCGTCCTGCCGTCGAGGCCTGATCCATGAGCGATAGTTTGAAACAGCGACTGGTCAGGGAGATCACCCTGACCGGACCGATGACCATTGCCGATTACGTCACCCGCTGCCTGCACGATCCCAAGAGCGGCTACTACGCCACCCGTCCAGCGCTGGGCGAGCGCGGCGACTTCATCACCGCCCCCATGGTCAGCCAGATGTTCGGCGAACTGATCGGCCTATGGGCGGTGGAGACGTGGCAGCGTCTGGGCGCACCGGAAAAGGTGCGTCTGGTCGAGGTTGGCCCCGGTGACGGCACGCTGATGAGCGATGCCCTTCGCGCCGCGCGCCTGTCGCCTGATTTCCTGCAAGCTGCCGAACTGATCCTGATCGAGCCGAGCCAGCCTCTGCGCAAGGAACAGGAGCGCCGCCTTGCCGATGCCGATCTGTCGCCGCGCTGGGTTTCGTCGCTGCACCAGATCGAAACCGACGCGCCCGTGATCCTGATCGCCAACGAGGTGCTGGACTGCCTGCCCGCGCGCCAGTTCGTACGCACCGAGGGCGGCTGGGCCGAGCGCCGCATTGGCGTGACGGATGATGGTGACCTGACCTTCGGTCTCGTCGCCATCAGCGAGGGCTTTACCGAGCCACCGCTTGAGATCGAGGTCGGCCAGATCTTTGAAATTTCCGAGCAACAGGCAGGCTTTGCCCGCGATCTGGCCGTGCTGGTGTCGCAATCCCAAGGCGCGGCCCTGCTGATCGACTATGGACGCGCCAAGCCTGAGGCCGGGGACACCCTGCAAGCCCTCAAGCGCCACCAGAAGGTCGGCGTGCTGGACGAACCGGGTGAAGCGGACCTGACGCAGTGGGCCGACTACCCGCTGGTGCTGGAGGCCGCCGTTCGCAGCGGTGCCGATGTGACGGGCACCATCACCCAGGCCCAGTTCCTTGGCCGTCTTGGCATCGAACATCGCGCCGCTAGCCTTGCCCGCGCACGCCCCGAGGCCGAGGACATCATCCTGCGCCAGTTCCACCGCCTGACCCACCACGAGCAGATGGGCGAACTGTTCAAGGTCGCCGCAATCTTCTCGCCGCGTAGTCTGGTTGTTCCGGGATTTGAAGCATGACGCCTATCACCCACCCCCTGCTCGACAAGGCCGGTATCAAACACGGCTTCTTCACCCGCGAGGGCGGCGTGTCGGAAGGTATCTATGAGGGGCTGAACTGCGGCGTTGGCTCCAAGGACGATCCCGCCAAGGTGTTCGAGAACCGCCGCCGCGTGGCCGAATGGTTTGGCCGTGACAGCGACGACCTGTGCGGCTGCTACCAGATCCACTCTGCCATCGCCGTCGTGGCCGACAGCGGCTGGAAGGGCGAGCGCCCCGAAGGAGACGCGGTTGTGACGCGCGTGCGCGGCCCTGTGGCGACTGTCCTGACGGCGGACTGTGCGCCCATCCTGTTTGCAGATGCAGAGGCAGGCGTGATCGCCACCGCCCATGCGGGCTGGAAAGGCGCGCTAGGCGGGGTGATTGCGGCCACTGTGGAGGCCATGAAGGGACAAGGGGCTGATCCGCGCAGGATCAGTGCCGTGGTCGGTCCCTGCATCTCTCAGGCCTCCTATGAGGTCGGCGCGGACTATCAGGCGCGCTTTGCCGCAGAGGCTGCGGGCAGCGAGCGTTTCTTTGCCGAGGGCAGCAGCGCCGACAAACGCCAGTTCGACCTGCCGGGCTTTGTGCTGTGGCGTCTGGAACAGGCAGGTGTCGCCGATGCCGCTTGGACCGGTCACGACACCCGCACAGACGAGGCCCTGTTCTATTCCAACCGCCGCGCCTTCCTTAACGGAGAGCCGGACTTCGGACGCCTGATCGGCGCGATCAGCCTGATCTAGCAAAAAGGCCCGCCACCATTCGGTAGCGGGCCTTTTCAATATTCAGTCAGCGGCTTTTCAGCCCGCCATTGCCATGTCCGGCACGCGGGTGACGGTGCGCCATGCTTCCGGTTGGGCCAGCAGGGCGCGGACCAGCTTGTTGTTCAGTTGGTGACCGGCCTTATAGCCTTCATAACGGGCCAGAAGCGGTGCACCCAGCACATAGAGGTCGCCGATAGCGTCCAGTGCCTTATGGCGCACGAACTCGCGCTCCATGCGCAGGCCGCCCGGATTGAGGATTTCCTCGCCGTCGATCACGACAGCATTTTCCAGCGAACCGCCACGAGCCAGACCGGCCTGACGCAGGGCCTCGACCTCATGGGCGAAGCCGAAGGTGCGGGCCG
>JAEZHG010000078.1 GCA_023436945.1 Pseudomonadota bacterium
AGCGCACGGTCCAGAGCATCCACGCCCTGACGCACATCCACCATGGTCTCGCAGGCTTCTGGCGCTTTGCGCTCGTCAATGGCGACCGAGGTCGGGGATTTCACATCAGCCGACAAAGGCACGCTCCAGCACATAGTCGCCCGGTTCGGCGTTCGAGCCTTCCTTCATGCCATAGGATTCCAGCAGTTCAGCCGTTTCCTTGATCATGGCCATGGAACCGCACAGCATGACGCGGTCGGTGTTGGGCGAGAAACCGATCGGCAGTTGCAGGTCGGCAAACAGGTCGCCTGACTTGATACGGTCGGTGATACGGCCCGGCGTCTCGAACTTTTCACGCGTGACGGTCGGATAGTATTTCAACTGCGCCTTGGCCTCGTCACCGATCAGCGGGTCATCGTGGATGCCCTTGGTGAAGAAGTCGCGATAGGCGAGGTCCTGAACGTTGCGCACGGTGTGGCACACGATCACTTCCTTGAAGCGCGAATAGGTTTCCGGCTCGCGCGCGACCGACAGCCACGGTGCCAAACCCGTGCCCGTACCGATCAGCCACAGGCGCTCGCCACCCGTCAGCGCGTCCAGAACCAGCGTTCCGGTCGGCTTCTTACCCATCAGCACCGTGTCACCGGCCTCGATCTTTTGCAGACGCGAGGTCAGCGGGCCGTCCGGCACCTTGATCGAGAAAAACTCGAGCTCTTCGGCCCAGAAGGGGCTGGCGATGGAATAGGCACGAAGGACCGGCTTGGGGCTGTCCACGCCCGGCAGGCCGATCATGACGAACTCGCCCGAACGGAAGCGGAAATCCTCGGGACGTTTTACGCCGAAGCTGAACAGCTGGTCGGTCCAATGGCGCGCCCACAGCACTTCCAGTTCATGGAAGGGGCTGGGCTTTTTATCTGGGGAGGCGTCGGTCATGGCCCCTAACTAGGGGCTTGCGATGATTTGCGAAAGCCTCGCGCGCGAAAGCTGCGTCACTAACGTGCAAGTTTTCATGGTGACGAGGCTCAATTACGCCATTAGCTTGCCATCATGCGCACACTTCTTCTCGCTTCGACGATTCTGATGGCGGCTGCTGCGATGCCGGCTATGGCCCAACAGAACACTTCCACTCCGGCGGCTGCTACGGCTCCGGCTTCCAACATCCTGACGGTCGAACGTGTGTTCGCCAATCCGTCGCTGGCCGGTCCGGTCGCGCGGGGTGTCAGCCTGTCGCCCGATGGCGAATTGGTCGCCTTCCTGCGATCGCGCGAGGACGATGTGGATGTGCTGGACCTGTGGGCCGCACCGGTAGCGGGCGGTGACGCCTTCAAGTTGGTGGATGCCCGCGCACTGGTGCCCGATGCCGGTGAACTGTCCGAAGCCGAGAAGGCCCGACGCGAGCGCATGCGCATTTCCCAGCGCGGCGTGGTGGAATACAGCTGGGACGAGCAGGGCCGTTACATCCTTGCCCCTCTGGAAGGCGATATCTTCCTTGCTAACCGTGCCGATGGCTCGGTGCGCCGCCTGACCGAAACCGCCGCCGACGAGATCGACGCCAAGGTCTCGCCCAAGGGCTCATACGTCAGCTTCGTGCGTGACCAGAACCTGTTTGTCCTGAACCTCGAAACCGGTGCCGAACAGGCCATCACTACCGAGGGCAAGGACCTGATCACCTGGGCGACGGCAGAGTTCATCGCGCAGGAAGAACTGGACCGCGACACCGGCTATTGGTGGAGCCCGACCGAACGCTACATCGCCCTGCAACGCACCGATGAATCGACCGTGGACATCATCCCGCGTCTGGATATCTCGGGCGGTGGTGCCTCGGTGGTCGAGCAGCGCTATCCGCGTGCGGGCCGCCCCAATGCTGTGGTCGAGCTGTTCATCCACGATGTGACCACGGGCAACCGCGTTCAGGTCGATCTGGGTGCAAACAAGGACATCTATCTGGGCCGTGTGAACTGGGCCGTGGACGGCTCGGTCGCCTATGTCCAGCGCCTGTCGCGCGATCAAAAGACGCTCGACCTGCTTAGCGTCAATCCGGCGACGGGTGAGAGCCGCGTGATAGTCAGCCAGACCTCGAATGCGTGGGTACCGCTGACCCACAACTTCAAGGCGCTGAAAGACGGCAACTTTATCTGGTCGTCGGAAGAGACCGGATGGCAGCACCTCTATCTCTATAACAAGGACGGCCGCCGCATACGTGCCATCACGCGTGGCGATTATCCGGTCAAGACGCTGAACGGCGTCAATCAGGATACGGGCGAGGTCTTCTTCACCGCCTCCATGCGCGACGGCAAGGAACTGCCGATCGAGCAGCAACTGTTCAAGGCTTCGCTGAAGCGTACCGTCACCCCGACCGAAGTGACCCCGCGTGGTGGCTGGTGGTCTGCATCGGTGAACGGCACCGGCACGGCCTATGTCGGCAACTATTCCGATCTGGATACCCCGTCGCAGTCGGCGCTCTATTCCATCGACGGTACCCGCGTTCGCTGGATCGAAGAGAACAAGCTGCAAGAAGGCCACCCGTTCTGGCCGTTCGCCGAGCGCCAGCAAAAGCCGGAGTTCGGCACGCTGGAAAGCGATGGCCACACGCTAGTCTGGCAGATGACGACGCCGCCGAACTTTGACCCGACCAAGAAATATCCGGTCGTGATGCAGGTCTATGGC
>JAEZHG010000130.1 GCA_023436945.1 Pseudomonadota bacterium
GGCCAAGGAAGACGTCAAGATCCAGCTCGAGAACCAGACCCTGGCCTCGGTGACGATCCAGAACTACTTCCGCCTTTATGAGAAGCTCTCCGGTATGACCGGTACGGCGGCCACCGAGGCTCAGGAATTCCTCGACATCTATTCGATGGGTGTCCTCGAAGTGCCGACCAACCGTCCGATCCAGCGCAAGGATTACGACGACGAGGTCTATCGTACCTTCAAGGAAAAGAACGAAGCCATCGTCAAGCAGATCGCGGACTGCCACGTCCGTGGCCAGCCGATCCTTGTCGGTACGGTGTCGATCGAAAAGTCCGAAGAGCTGTCGGAGCTGCTCAAGACCTATGAGTACAAGGTCGAGACCAGCCGCACTCTGAAGCCTGAGTATGAAGGCCGCGAGAAGGAAGCCCAGAAGGTCGGTGATGAAGCCTACAACATCACCTATGCAACCGGTCGCGGCATCCCGCACAACGTCCTGAACGCGCGCCAGCACGAGCAGGAAGCCTTCATCGTTGCCGAAGCCGGTCTGCCGGGCGCAGTGACCATCGCCACCAACATGGCCGGTCGCGGTACCGACATTCAGGTCGGTGGTAACCTCGAAATGCGCATGGAGCGCTGGCGTCTGGAACAGCGCAACCTCGCCATCGAAGTGACCGAAGAGCAGATCGCTGCCAAGGAAGCCGAGTTCAAGGCCGAGATCGCAGTTGCCAAGCAGAAGGGTCTGGCCGCTGGCGGTCTGTTCGTTCTGGGCACCGAGCGCCACGAAAGCCGCCGTATCGATAACCAGCTGCGCGGCCGTACCGGCCGTCAGGGTGACCCGGGCACGTCGAAATTCTACCTGTCGTGCGAAGACGACCTGCTGCGCATCTTTGCCGGTGACCGTCTGGACGCCATCATGAAGTCGTTCGGCGTGGCCGAGGGCGAGGCCATCAGCCACCCGTGGCTGAACCGCGCCGTCGAGACCGCCCAGAAGCGCGTCGAAGCCCGCAACTACGACATGCGTAAGAACGTACTGAAGTACGACGACGTCGTGAACGAGCAGCGCAAGGCGATCTTCGAACAGCGTCAGGAGTTCATGGACGCCGAGGACCTGTCCGAACTGGTCACCGACTTCCGTCAGGACGTGATCACCGATCTGGTCGATCGCTATATGCCGCCGAAGGCCTATGCCGAGCAGTGGGACATCAACGGCCTCGACGAGAAGGTCCGTCATACCCTCGGCCTCGAACTGCCGCTGCATGACTGGGCCGCCGAGGAAGGCGTGTCGAACGAAGAGATCGAAGAGCGTCTGAACGAAGCCGCCAACGCCCGCGCTGCAGAGCGTCTGGAGTTGATCGGTCTGGAACAGACCCGCGGTCTCGAAAAGCAGTTCATGCTGCAGATGATCGACATGAAGTGGCGCGAGCATCTGGTCCATCTGGACCACCTGCGCGGCGTTATCGGTCTGCGTGGCTATGGCCAGCGTGACCCGCTGAACGAATACAAGACCGAGGCTTTCAACCTGTTTGAAAACCTGCTGCATGACCTGCGTCACGATGTGACCCGCTGGCTCATGACGGTCGAGTTCCGCTTCCAGCCGCCGCCGGCAATGGAAATGCCCGAGTTCCAGGAAATCCACCTGAATCCGGGCACCGGCGAGAACCAGATGGACAACCCCGCCGCCCAGAACCCCGAGGGTATGCTTCAGGGCGACGACCGCTCCAAGCTGCCAGTCGAGGCTCTGCCGGAAGGCTGGGAACGCACCAACCGCAACGGCGACTGCCCCTGTGGCTCGGGCCGCAAGTTCAAACACTGCCACGGTAGTCTTATTTAAGTGATGGCGTGCGAAGCCCGCCGCCGCTAACGCTCGCCTCGCGGAGGCTCGCTGCTTGAGCGTCAGATCACTAAAAGTTTGAGGGGTGAGGCTTCGGCTTCACCCCTTTTCTTTTGGGCGAACTTAAGAACGCGATATGGTGGCGACCATGTTGAAGCACCGTTTTGAACGCGCCCTGTCGCTCGCCCCCGAACGCCTTCATTTTGCGGCGCACAGCCATCATCTGTGGCCCGATGTGACCTTTGACGCTCAGGTGCGGGCGTGGGCCGAGGCCAACAAATTTGCCGACCGCAAATGGGATCTGATCTTCAGCGAGGTCATACCCGAGGCCCAAAACCATGTGGCGCGGCAACTGGGGCTGTCGTCTGCCGACAGCGTGATTTTCAGCTCCAACACCCATGACTTGCTGCTGCGCATTATCTCGGCGGTCGAGAAGGCTCCGGTGCGTATCCTGACCACCGACGGCGAGTTCCATTCCTTCCGTCGTCAGAGCCAGCGCTGGGAGGAGACGGGCGAGGTTGTCCTGACCACTGTGCCGCTGGATCCGTTCGATAGTTTCGAGGAGCGTTTTCTGAGTGCGGCACAGGCGGGCGGACATGATCTGATCTTCGTCAGTCAGGTCTTCTTCCGCACCGGACGTCTGGCCGGAAATCTGGAGCCATTGGCAGCCCTGTCCAAACCGGAAGGTCCGTGGGTGGTCATCGACGGCTATCACGGCTTCATGTCGGTGCCGACAGACCTGTCCACCATTCACGACAGGGTTTTCTACATCGCGGGCGGGTACAAATACGCCATGGCGGGTGAAGGGGCCTGTTTCCTGCATGCGCCCGCTGGATTTGGCGCGCGGCCTGTCATCACCGGATGGTTTGCCGAGTTTGGCGATCTGGAAGGACCAAAGGGCGGTGTCGGTTACCGCACCGATGGCGGACGTTTCTGGGGCGCGACCTTTGATGTCAGCGCCCTGTACCGCTTCAACGCCGTGCAGCAAATGCTGCAGGATGAGGGCCAAACGGTCGCTGATCTGAATGCCCATTCCCTAGCATTGCAGAAGCGTTTTCAGGCCGCGTTAATAGACAGCGACAGTGCGCTGGCCAAGGCCGAGTGGCTGAACCCTGTCGAGGATGGACAGCCCCATTCGCGTTTCCTCGCGCTGCGCCATCCTGAGGCGGGGCGACTGAAAGAGGCGCTGCTGGACAAGGGCATTGTCACCGATGTTCGTGACGATGTGATCCGCTTTGGTTTTGGCCCCTATCAGGATGATGCCGATGTGCAGCGCCTGATCGAGACCTGTCTGGCGCTCTAGTAGAACAGGCTCTCGGCGTCCTTCTTGGCCTCGGGCGGTGCGGTCGGCGCTGTTTTGCGGGGCGGACGCGACTGCGGTGCGGCCTGGCTTGGGGCGGTCTCGCGGCGCGGGGCTTCTCTTTGCTCTGGGTCTACGGGTGCAGCGCGACGCTCGCGGTCGGGCGGATAGATGGCATCCCCCGGCAGGATCGGCGGCGGCACAAAGGCACGGCGCGGCGGGATAGTCTCGCCTTCGATCCCTCCCATATCGCTGGAGCCACGATCCTCGTCTTCGTCCTCATAGGAACGCTGGTCGAAGGTTTGCGGATAGGGATAGAGATTGCGCTCCTCGTCCTCATCGTAGGACGAGCCTTGGTCGTGGGTGTCGTCGCGATAGAGCTCGCTGTCTTCGAAGCCGATGCGATCGATGCCCAGAATGCTGCGGGCGCGGGCCTGTGATTGCGGGTTGTCGCAGATGCACAGCGACAAGGCTCCGGTCGGATCGCGCCAGACCAGCAACGGCCAGCGGCCATCCGATCCCGTCAGTTCCGACATACGTTTGGCAAAGCCGTTGGCGCGCGACAGAGCCTCCTGACGCGCAGAATCGCGGCGCACGGATGGCAGGCCAGCACCTGTCCAAAGCTCGGCACCGCGCTCGAACCAGTCACTCAGCAGCCTGTAATCGGGGCGCAGCCACAGCTGGGCAATGGTCGCCTCTTCGGCATGGTCGGCATGGCGCGTCGGGATCATGATGGCGCGCACCTCGCGGCCCATCATATCAAGGCGGCGGGCGTCTTCACCCAGCCAGCTTTCGACCATGGGCAGTTCGCGCGGGCCGATCACATAGACCGGACGCTCGCCGTCGTTCAACGCCACATAGGGCGCATCTTCGATCAGGGCGACGAACTCTTCATCCGCGCTCAGTTGGACGGGCTGATAGCGGGCATCGAAATACCACCACGCCGCAATGATCGCTCCGGCGAGGAACAGCCCGATGCCGATACCGGCGGCCAGTGCGGCCATTGTACGTTTAGACAGCAAGGTCGTAGAGCGCGTCTCTGGTTTGCTCCATGTGGGTCATCGGAAACAGATGCCCACCCCCCACAACAGTATCGACAGTCACATTCGACGGGACGAGGCCTGAAGCAACAGCACTGAGGCTGCCCTTCTCGGCCTTCAGGATGCGGATATCGCCCTTATAGCGGCGCATGGCCCGCCACGGGTTGTGAGCTTGGGAGGCGTAGTTTGAAGCCTCCCACTCCGGCGTGCAGGCCAGAGCCACGCCGCCTTCGACATCCACCAGACCCGAAGCCACATAGTCGGCCAGAGCCGCGTCGGGCCAGCCTTTGAAAGCTCCCCTGCCCCGCCACGAGTTCAGCGCCTGTTCGCGGCTGTCAAACAGGGCGCGGCGGCGCAGTGTTGATTTCACAATCGGCACGCTGGACGGGATGCGGTTAAAGCCGGGAACATTGAACAGGGCCACAGTCAGGCGGCCCCAGATCACCGGATCGAGCAGCAGCAAGCGTGACACGCGCTCTGGCACCTCGGCAGCGGCCAACAGGCTGCTGACACCGCCGATGGAATGTCCCGCCAAGGCGACAGGTGGCCCTTCAATGGATTTTAGCAGCGAGACCATGTCGTCGCGGTGATCCTGCCATCCACGGCGGATATTGGTCGTCAGGGGCAGTTGCGTCTGACCGTGCCCGCGCAGGTCCGGTGCCCAGATACGCAGCGCGCCGGAAAGCGGCTGTAGCAGACGGCGATAGGTATAGGCGTTGAAACCGTTGGCGTGGACGAACACCAGATCGACAGGGCGCGACGCATCGCCGAACTCGAGAACCGACATGGTGCCGGAGCCCCAGCGGTTACTGATCTCGACCTGAAGCCGGCGCGGTTCCTGTAGCGCCACGGAATCCATCAGTCTTTCACCTGACAGGTGGCACAGCGACCATGGCCCTCGATCGTCGTACGCTCGATGGCATAGCCGACAGTCTTGGCCGCGGCGGCAATGCCCAACTCGCTGGCGGGGATAGCGACTTCGGCGGTCGAGCCGCAGCAGTCACAGATCAGGAAGGCGGCTGCGTGTGCGCCGACATCATCGGCATGGGCGCTACAAGCCACATAGGCGCTGATCGACGAGATGCGGTGCACCACGCCTTTGCGTTCCAGAAATTCAAGGGCGCGATAGACCGTCGGGGGCTTGGCGGCCTGACCATCAAGGCCATAGCGGGCAATCAGGTCATAGGCCTTTACCGGCTCTCCCGCTTCCAGCAGCAGTTCCAGCACGCGACGGCGCGGCGCGGTCATGCGCTCGCCATCGGCCACGCAGGACGCCTCTATCGACGCCAGTGCGCGATGGATTTCTGCTTCATCAGGTCCGTGACCCGAGTGTTCATGTTGACAGGCGGCTCCCATATCCCACAGCTAAGGGTTCGCACGTCGCTGCGCAACCGTGAGGGGCGGTAACTCCATTGAAGTTTGTCTTGGCAAATCGGAGTTCATTGATCCATCGTGTTTGCCGCTGGCCTTTCATTGGGCTAGAAGACGCCTCCTTTCTGTCCAGAACCTCAGAAGTTTGATGACCGACACCACTGCACAAAACGCCGGCGGCCTCACCGGTAACGTTCTCTTCTATTCCCAGCCGGAACCGCTGTCGGTCGAGGCTCACGGCAAGCTGGGTGTCACCACCGTAGACAAGCCCTACGCCTTCATCGGCCAGACCAACATCGTGCCGCTGACCGTGACCGAGTTCGCTCCGGCCGCTCTGTCCTATCCGGTCATCTTCGTCGGTGAACAAAAGCAGCCGGTCGTGGCCATGGGTCTGACTGCCGATGCAAACCTGTTCGTCACCGACGGCGACTTCCGTCCGGACGCCTACATCCCGGCCTATGCCCGTCGCTATCCGTTCGTCTTTGCCAACGACGACAGCCAGCAGCGCATGATCCTGTGCATCGACCGCGCTGCACCGTACTTCGTCGAAGGCGGCGAGACCCCGCTGTTCGAAGGCAATGAGCCGAGCGCCTACGTCAAGAACGCGATGGAGTTCTGCAACAACTTCGAGCAGGAGCGCATCCGCACCGAGCAGTTCGTGCAACTGCTGACCGATCTGGACCTGTTCGAAGTGAAGGAAGCCACCTTCACCCCGCGCAATCCGGACGGCACCGCGGGCCCGACCCAGAAGCTGGCCGAGTACTTCGCCGTTTCGGAAGACAAGCTGAAGGGCCTGTCGAACGAGAAGCTGGCCGAACTGCGCGACAACGGCGCTCTGGGCCAGATCTATGCGCACCTCGTGTCGCTGGGTGGCTGGGATCGTCTGATCGCCATGGCCATCAGCCGTCAGGTGGCTGCTGCCAACGCCTGATCGGTCGATAACCGATAGGAAAGCGCCCCGCAGGACATCCTGCGGGGCGTTTTTCGTTTCGGGTCTAGCGCCGCGCGACCAAGGCCCGCGTCAGGCAGGAAAAGACCAGCCTGCCCGCCTCGTCCAGCAGGTCCTGCTGGATGATCACGACGCCCTTGCTGTCACCTACGGGGTCCTTGCCCATGACGGTCATGCGGCCACGGATGATCTCGCCCGACGGTGGATTTCGCATATAGCGGATGCCATCGACAGCCAGCATCTTATAGCCCGTCCAGCCGCGCGTAGCCTCTCCGGACAGTCGGCTCCACAGGGCATAGATCATGGGATCGGGGGCACCGTTTTCCACGTCCCAATCCGGCAGGAAACGCTCGGAGAAGAGTTTCAGCCCCTGCCCGTCAACCGCACAGACCCCCAGCGGGATGACCTGTCCGATCTCCAGTTCCTCGAAATGGATGCCCAGAGCCTCGCCCATGCTCAGGCCCCGTGGTCGGGTTCTGGCGAGACGCGCACCAGAAGCTTGCCGTCGTGGTCGCCAGTGAACAGGCGGTTGAGCGAGCTGACCGCTCCTTCAAGACCGTCATCGACGTGGACCTTCCACTTGATCTGGCCGCTGGCCAGCATCGGGCCCATACCCTCGGCCATCTCGCGGGCGCGGTGGGCGAAGTCCATGACCAGGAAGCCCTGGATGTTCAGGCGGTGGGTGATTATGCGGGCCAGATTGGGCGGCGGCGGCATGCGGGTGGCATTATAGGCCGAGATCATGCCGCACAGGCCGATGCGGCCATGCACCTTCATGCGGTTCCAGACGGCGTTCATGATCTCGCCGCCGACGTTTTCGAAATTGGCGTCGATACCGTCCGGCGCCAGACGGTCCAGAGCCTCGGCAACGGACTCATTCTTATAGTCGATGGCCGCATCGAACCCGAGGTCCTCGGTCAGCCAGCGGCACTTGTCGGGACCACCGGCGATACCGATGACGCGGGCACCCTGTGCCTTGGCGATCTGTCCGGCGATGGAGCCGACGGCCCCTGCGGCGGCGGAAATCACCATGGTCTCGCCGGCCTTGGGTTTGATGACATCGGTGACGCCGAACCATGCGGTCATACCCGTCATACCCATGACCGACATATTGGCCGTCAGCGGCAGCCCCGGCACACGGTGGACAGGGCGCACGCCTGCCTCATTCGCAATCGTATAGTCAGCCCATCCACCAGCCATGGGCGAGACATAGTCACCGACCTTATAGCGGCTGGAGCGGCTTTCCTCGACCACGCCCAGCGTCAGGCCGCGCATCACCTCGCCAAGGCCGACCGGAGGCAGATAGCCCTCATGGTCGTTCATCCATGTGCGGTTGGTCGGGTCCAGCGAAAGATAGAGGGTGCGCACCAGCACCTCGCCCTCCCCCAGTTCCGGCACAGCTGCGGAAACCAGTTCCAGATCACCCTCTGCGACCAGACCGTGCGGACGACGGCGCAATATCCATTGGCGGTTTGTGCGGCTCATTGATTTCCCTCTCCCTAACCGTGTGATTTGGACAGGGGATGCACAGCGTGTCGAGGCATTTTGAGAGGAAATACCCCGTAGCCAAAAGAAAGGGCGGCCTTGAAA
>JAEZHG010000093.1 GCA_023436945.1 Pseudomonadota bacterium
CAGTCATCCCCTGCCTGACTATGACGCGAGGCGAACATTGCCCCCATGTCGCATCATATCTCTCATTTCAGCGAAGAATCTTTGCGTTTGCGTTAAGCTCGACACGAAGGCATGAATAGACAATGCAGCTTTAAACGGTAGGGGCATAAAATAATGTCGGCATCCCTAGACGCCATTGATGTGCGCATCCTCGAACAGCTCCAGCGGGACTGTTCAATGTCTACCTCCGAACTTGCCGAGCGGGTTGGCCTGTCGCAGTCGCCCTGCTGGCGCCGTATCCAGCGCATGAAGGATGAGGGCTATATCAAGGCTCAGGTCGCCATTTTGGATGCCGAGAAGCTGGGCTTCCAACTGCATGTTTTTGCGCAACTAAAGATCAAGCACCTGAGCGAGGAAGAGCGCGAGAAGTTCGTCAGCGCCATCGAGGCGACGCCTGAAATCGTCGAGTGCTATTCGATCCTCGGCGAGCGCGACTGCATGATCAAAGTCATCGCACCGGACATAAAATGGTATCAGGAGTTCATCTTCACCAAGATCCTGAAACTGCCGGGTGTCGAGGACATTTCCTCCACTGTGGCATTGGCGGAGATGAAGCGTTCGACCTTCCTGCCGGTGCGTGGACTGGCCAAGAGCTGACAGTGAAAAGGCCCGCCGAATGGCGGGCCTTTTGCTATTTTAGATACCGCACTGGCTGTCTGACACGCTGTTGCGGACCCACTGATAGGCCTCGCGTTCCGGTCCCCAAGGGTCAAGCCGCAAGGTCATTTCCACACCATCGCGGATGATGCGCACCTCGGCCTCTCCATAGGGGCCATCCTCAAGCGTCTTGAGCGCATCGGGATCAACCAGACGGTCACCCGCAAGGAAGCCTGCGGCCTCGGCTGGCGTGTTTTCGATCACGCGCGAAATGCGGCCATCGAACTCGGTACGCAGGCCCGTATAGAAACGGCGCAGGGTCACGGCCTCGCGGTCGAAACAGACACCAAGCAGATGCGGCTGAAGGTCCAGGCGCTCGCCATTCATCATGGCATGGAAGTTGGCCACGCCCTCTTCGCCCAGCTCGGCGCGCAGAAGCTCTTCCCAGCCCTTCTGGCTATATTCCCCACCCGTCTCGCGCGCTTTCAGCAGGGGGCGCACCAGATCATCGACGCGGCGCGTGCCGTTGGAACGCTCGCGGATCAGGGCGTCCAACTGGGCGAAATACATTGGGCCGCGCTGATAGGGCACCAGTTGCGCGTCGCCATCTGAGAAGAACAGCTGCGTGACCTCTGCGCTCGACAGGTTGCTGCGCGGGTTCAGGTAATAGGATTTGGCCAGAGCGTTCATGCCCTTGCCGAACAGTTCGACTGTGGTGATACCCACGCGCTGGCTCATCACCTCGGTGTAGTAGGAGGTCGAGCCTTCGGACCACCACTGGCTGGTGGCATCGCCCAGACCGCTGAGCCAGTTGTGCAGGGTCTCGTGAACCAGTAGGCCCAGCAACTCCTCGTCCTCGCGAACCTCGCCCTTCACCGTGCCGAAGATGAAGGAGTTATGGCCGCCCGAACCACCGCCAGCGAAACGCTCGGTCGTGCGCATGAAGACCTTGAAGGGTTCGGTCTCGGTGCCGAAGAAATCCGAAAAGGCTCCGTATGCGCCCTCGATCTTCTGCAGCGCGGCATCCAGATCAAAGGGGGGCGGGGTCAGCCAATATCCGACAAACTCGCCCTCGCCGCTGGCGGGCTGGCTGAGCAAAGGGCCAGCCATGAAGAAGCTGCCGTTGATGGCCTCGCGCGTGGTGGTCAGTTCCACATTGCCGAAGCCGAGGCTGCTGGCTGCGCGCGCCCCTTCGCCAAGGCCGCTGAGGTCCCAGTCCAGATCGACCTTGCGGGGCCAACCTTCCGGCGGAAGGGCCAGCATGATGCCACCCGAGCCGTGGAAGCCCTTGCCCTCGGCGCGCATGTCGTAAAGCGGCCCGGGGCGCGTCGTCGGGGTGATCTCGCGCGGGGTGGCGACATAGGTCACCACCACATCGCCTACTGTGGCGCGGTCGATGGTCCAGCGGCGGCCCTGCCCGAACCCGCTGGGGTCCGGCGCATCTAGATCAACCGTCAACGTCAGTTGGCCTTGGTCATCGCGGGCCTGAATGGCCTCTGAATCCAGCAGAGCCGACGGAGCCATGACGCGCATTATCGGCATCTCGACCAGAACCGCTCCGGCCTTCACCGACGGGTTTTCCAGCGTCAGCTTCACGGCCATATCGGCCATCTGGTCATGAGCCAGTCGCGGGGCCAGTTCGATCTTAAGGTCGCTATCCGCGGCCAGCGCCACACTGGCGCAACCGCCCATCAGCAGGCCCGCAAGGCTCGACTTTATCAGGGTGCTGCGTTCGAACATGGCGGTCTCCAAAAGCTTCATCATTGGGCAGCAACCGTCACAAAGGCCCGCAGGTCATTGGCCATTTCTGTGCGTGCCAGCGGGTTGCTGTAGGCCATGTGGCCGCCCTCATATTCGCGCATCACAATCCGCTCGCGTGGATAGGTCGCCTGCTGCGCAAGATAGCGGGCGGCTCCGAGCGTGGTGGTGGTGTCATAGATGCCCGTGCCGAGGAACAGGCGGAACCTGTCATTGGCCGTCATGGCGCGGGATATGCCGCGATCATAGTCATAGTCGTCGAACGGACCGCCCGCCCCGCCCGTCGGCTGATAGCGCCAAGGGGCCACGCGCGGTGCCATGGCGCGGTAGTCGTCCATGGGGTGCGTCACGCCAATATTCTGCGTCAGCTGGTGCGCCAGCAGGGGCGGCAGCATGGCATTGACCTTGTCATAGGGATCAGGCGCAGGGCGGCCATCCAGCATGGCGGGGCCTTTGTAGCGCCCGTCATAGACGCCGACGATCAGACCCTTGTCCTTCATCAGTTCACGCGTGAAGGCCATCTTCGAAATGACCAGACGGTTAGCCAGATAATAGTCCATGGGAATCCCCGTCAGGGTTTCCAGTCGCACAGCCACGCGATACCGCTCGTGCTCGGCCAGATTGTTCCCGAGCTTCAGCGCCTCAAGATAGTCGCCCATGCCAAAGGTCCACGCCTCTTCGATGCGGGCCTTGATGTCATGGCTGTGCGGGATAAGCCCGTGATAGGCGGCGATGGCCGTCAATGCCGGAAGGTTGGTAGCGTAGGAGATGATATTGGCACGGCGCTGGGTCGTCTCGACCATGTTCAGCGCTTGCCCCAACAGGGCGACGCCTTCCAGCGGCATGTCCTGCGTCAACTGCTCGGCCACCATGGCGGCGCGCAGCGTGCCATAGCTCTCGCCCACCAGATATTTGGGCGAGGCCTCGCGGCCATTGTCCTTCAGCCATTTACGGATGAAGGCCGTCGTCATGCGGCTGTCCGCCTGATCGTTTGAGGCAGAGGCGGCATCTGACGGATTCACCAGACGGCTGAAGCCTGTCTCTGGCGGATCGATGAAAACAAGGTCCGCCACATCCAGCAGGCTGTCGCTGTTGGGCTTCAGCTCATAGGGCTGGGGAATGTCCGCATCGGGGTCGGCGGGCGGGTCATAGCGTGTCGGGCCAAAGGCGCCGATGTGCAGATAGGACGAGGCCACGATCGGCCCGCCATTGAACAGGAACACCACCGGACGGCGCGGATCGCGCGGCTGGACCACATAGTCGGTGACGACAAAACGCGCATCGGGATGCTGGTCACCGCCTGCGACGGCCGTCTCGGCCACACGCGCCAGATAGCGGATATTGCGGCCATTGAAACGACCACGATGAAGGCGCTCGAAAACGCGCCCTTCGGAAGCCAAGGCCGGAGCCCCCAAGGCTGTTGCACTGCCCACGGCTGCCATACCCGCCAGCAACAGGCGACGGTTCAGGTTTGCGGACATGACGACCTCCGGTCAGGCAGAAACTCAAAAAAGATAAAGGGCGGTCCACTCCCCCAAGCGGACCGCCCCTTGCCCCCTCCCGCTCTATTAGAAGCGGGCGTTCACGCCGACGAAGAACAGGCGACCCAGAATGTCGCCGTAAGAGCGCGTCGGATAGGACGGCATCTCGTCGGTCAGGTTGGTGACGCCACCGCGCAGGGTGTACTGGCCAAAGTCATACATGGCCGAGAGGCTGTGGCGAATATTGCCATCGATATCCGGATAAGGCGTGCTTTCGATGGTGTCGTACAGGTTCACCTTGGCGTCCGGCAGGACGTTGGCGGTATAGGTCACACGCAGCGGACCGCGGGTGTAACGCACGTCATAGCGCGACACCCAGTCAGGGTTGGCCGTGGTGCCATCGGTGCGGGTGTAGTCAAAGCCTGTGACCGAGGTTTCCAGCAGCGAGGTGTGGGTGATCTCGGCGTTCAGTTCGAGGCTGCCGTAGTTGCCGCCCGCGAAGATGTCATCAAGGCTGAACGCATAGTTGATATTATAGACCTCGCCTTCGTAACGGACGGTACCCGCATTGAAGGTGGTCGAGATGGCGGTTGCGATCTGGCCATCCGGACCGTGGGTGAAGGCGTCACAGGCGTCGGTGCGAACGGTCGAGTCGAAGCAGGTCGCCAGGAAGTTTTCCGGCGTGAAGGCCGACAGACCGTCCTTCAGTTCCACCTCGATACGGTCTGCTACCAGCGTCAGGCCCGACACAAACGACGGCTGCCACACAACACCGAAGGTGGTGGTGTCGGACAGTTCGTTGCGCAGGTCCGGATTGCCGCCGGAGGTGATCAGCACATTATTGTAGTTCTCGCCGTCATCGGTGAAGGTCGCCAGTGGACCCCATGCCGGATTGGCGGCGAACAGGGCTTCACAGTTGGCGCGGCGAACAGCCGGATTCGGACCGGTGTTGATGCGGTCCATGTCGCACGGGTTGCGACCGATGGAGCCGAGCGCCGTCGAGGACGGTGCGAACAGTTGGCCCAGCGTCGGAGCGCGGAAGTTGCGGCTGCGCGAGGCACGGAAGCTGAGGTTATCGGTGACACCCCAGCGAAGGCCAGCACCCCAGACATTCTCGCGGCCAGCGATAGAGTTATCGACCGTGCGATAGGCACCGTCGATTTCCAGCGACTGGACCAGCGGCAGGGTGAAATCACCGCCGAAGACCGGCACCAGGAGCTCTGCCGAGAACTCGTTGGTGTTGTATTTGCCCGAGGTCGGGACGGTCACCGAACCCGTGCCGACGATGCCCTGTTGGGCCGCCTTTGATGGTGTGAAGGTGGAGTCTTCAGCGCGGTATTCATAGGCCAGCGAGAAGGAGATCGGGCCAGCAGGCAGATCGTAAAGGTCACCACCGATAGTCGCGAGGAAGTTGTCCTGCGTGTTCTCGAAGGTGTCACCCACACGCACGGCGATGTAGTCGCGCATGGCGTCGGTCACCGTGCCCTTGCCGAACATGTTCACCGGAACGCAGGTGGCGTCGAGGTTGGCGCAGACGATCTTGCCATCGACATTGATCGCATTGATCGCATTGTTCAGGCGGTCGTTCCAGACGTCCCAACCACGGGTTTCGCCATCAACCTGAGCGCGGCTGTAGGAGATGTCCCAGTAGTAGTTGCGGCCGGCGTAGTCGAAGTTGCCTTCAAGGCCGACTTGGGCGCGATAGACGTCCGTGGTGTGGACGAACTCGCGGGTCGGAAGGGCGTCGTACCAGGTCTTGGACAGGAACAGCGGCGCGCCATTGGCAAAGCCCGGATTGGCGGCGCTCAGTTGCGCAATCGCCTCGGGCGTCAGGAAGGCGTTGTTGCGGGTGAACACCATAGCGCCCGCCGTGCCGCCGTTGCCGTTCAGCACCGTGCGGGCCTTGCCCTGCGTGCCGAACGGGTCACGCCCCTCGGTCTGGGCATAGGTGAACTCGCCCTTCAGGCGCACCTTGTCTGTAATGTCATAGCGGCCGATGACGGTGCCGTTGGTGCGCTCGACGCCCGTATAGAGGGCGGCAATGTCACGATAGTCCCAGCCTTCGCCGCCCGTGGCGAACGGGATGCCCTGAATGTCACCGGGGTTGTAGGTGGTGATGCTTTGACCATTGCCCGCGAACTGGGTCATCTGGCCATCACGGGTCAGCACGAACTGCTGCAGCGGCGCGGGCGTCGTATAGATCACGCCGTTGTAGTTGAAGTTCCAGAAACGGGCGTTGAAGAACTCTTTGATGGCCGGAATGCCATCGTCGTTGCTGGTGTTCGCCGGGTTCGAGGTCGTCAGGCGCGCCAGATCAGAGAACGGACGGTCATAGCTGAGCAGCGAGTCCGTCTTGGAATATTCGAGGCTGGCGGCAATGTTGGCGCGGCCATCAAGGAAGGTCTTGCCCCCCGTCAGACGCAGGCTGGTTTGCGGATAGTCATCGCGCGAGGAGATGCCGTACTGAGCATCGAACTCGAAGCCCTCATAGCTGTTGTTCAGAACATAGTTGATCACGCCGGCGATTGCGTCCGAGCCGTAAACGGCAGCGCCACCGGCCTGAACCACGTCAACGCGCTTCAGAAGGCCCACGGGGATGATGTTGGTGTCGACAACACGGTCGCCCATGCCATCAGCCGTGGTCACGAAACGACGGCCGTTCACGAGAGTCAGGGTGCGGCCAGCGCCGAGACCGAACAGGTTGGGGTATTGCGAACCGTCGCCCGATTGCGAGCCGCTGCCGTCTGCCATGGGGGTGGACGGCACAACCGCCGTCATCTGGTTCAGCGCCTGACCGGCCTGAACGAAGCCACGCTCGTTCAGCACTTCACTGTCTACAGCGGAAACCGGTGCCGAGGTGCTGGTCGATGCACGACGAATACGCGTGCCGGTCACAACAATATCGCCCAGTTCGGAAACTTCTTCCGCGCCCGGAGCCTGCTGCATGGCAAAGGCCGAGGTGGCCATGGCAGTGGTCAGAGCAACACCGGCAACAGTCGAAGCCAGTACGGTTTTCACCGAAATCTTATTCACTTTCGTTCCCCTCACTGACAGCGACGCACCCCTTATGCGCGCTATCCGCAGCGTGGGAACCTAACTGCTGAAAGAGGAAATATTTTCTCTATTTCTTACAAAAATGCAGCGCACCTCACATCAGCCATACATTTTTCGGCTCGTTGGAGACTTGATTATCCTCACGGCGATTAAGGCTACAGCGAGCGCTTCTCACAAACAAAAAAGGCCGCCCACGGATGGACGGCCTTTTCTCTTTTGGACGGAGCCTTACCAGCCGTAGCGGAGGCTCAGTTGCGCACCGTGGCTGGTGCTGCGGTCGCCGAGGTTACCGCGGTAGCTGATGCCCAGCTCCATACGGTCACTGACGCGAACGTCGGTGCCCAGCTCCAGCGCCAGACTGTTGCGCGACCATGCATCCATGCTGACCAGATAGGCCGGGCTATTGGCCCAGTCAGCGTAGCGCACAATCTGGCCGCCAATGTCTTCCAGTTCGTGCGACCACTCCACACGCGCCTTGTGGGTGAAGTCACCCATGCGGCGGTGCGAGGTCAGCCAGCGCAGGCTTGCGCCAAGGTTGGCCGAGACGCTGTCCTGCTCGATCGCATCCCACTTCAGAGCCGACACCTCCGAACCGGTTTCGACAAAGCCGTCCAGTTCGATGCTGCGTGCATCCACGCGGGCATAGATCTCGTGCGACACGGTCTCGCCCTGACGGATTTGACCCAGAGCCGTCGAGACGAAGCGGGTTTCGCCGGTACGATCGCCCATCAGGTAGCGCGGACCTTCTCCGCCCAGACCCTCAGTGTAGCGGCGCGAGGTGAAGTTCAGGTCGGAGCGCCCCAGAACACCATCCACGAACCAGTTCTGCGACGGTTTCCAGCTGGAATAGACAGCGGTGGTCACACCACGGCCACGCGTTTGCGATGCCATGTCACCAATGCGGCTCTGGTCCTCACCATAACCAATACCCGCACCGAGGATCAGCTTGTCCGTGACGCGCATATCGACGCCCGCCGTCACACCTTGGGTGCTGAAGCGGTAGTCACGCTGGCCATTGGCCTGCTGGCGTCCCCAATCGACAGAGCCTGCCGTCCAGAAGCCGAACTTGGACTTCTCGCTGGTCAGACCCGAGGCCAGCGCACCGTCCTCGTTGCTGTTCGCGCGGTCGGCCATAGCCTCGGCATGGTCACGACGGGTCGATTGACCCAGCATGTCACGCTGGCGGTCGTAGCCGATGTCAGCCGGATCGGTGCGGTCGTCGCGCAGACGCAGTTCGCGTTGCAGGGCGGCGCGCGGATCCTTGTCCATGTCAGCGTTCAGAGCCAGACCGAGGTTCAGGTTGGCCCCGTTACGGCTGTCGTTCGAACCATCGTGCAGCGAGCGCAGACGGGTCTGGAAGTTGCCGATCTGGGTATCTGCAAAGCGACGTGCCGCAGTCACCTGATTGGTGGCCACACCACGCACCTGCGGATCAAGCGCCGGATCAGGACGGGCATCGACCGAGATCACCAGCATGCCGCGCGAGGAAGCGAAGGCGTTCCTCAGCATGAAGCCGATCTCGACATTGCCGCTGAACTGGCCCTCTGGCGTGAAGGTCAGGTCATAGTGGCCGTTGGCACCGGTGATGACTGCCGTGCCAGCCGACTGCTGCGAGACAGAGATGATCTCGGCACCCGTGAACGGACCGCCGACAGTGTCGCTGAGGCGAACGGTGATGGCGCGGCCCTGAAGGGTCGTTGCCGTCAGGTTCTGCGCCAGCGGAGCCATGTTGGAAACCAGATTGATGCGGCCCGGCAGCGAAGTGCCGAAGTCCAGATCAATCACATACTCCAACGAGGTCTCGCCGGCATTGGTCAGGCCCGGAACATAGCTGATGCCCATGCCATTGACCGTAGCCTCACCAAAGGCCGGAGCGCTGGTGATACGGATCGCATTGAACGGACCGCCGACCAGATCTGCTACAGGCAGAAGGTTGGCCGACTGGTTCGATGCAATGACAGCCGACAGGTCAGGTGCCTTGCCCGCGACCTGCATCACATAGGTAACTGCATCAGACTCGCCGCCCGGACCATAGGCCACGACCGATACCTCGTCCGTGCCCATGAAGTTGGCCTGCGGTGTATAGACCAGCTGATAGCTGGGGGCTGCTGCCGTGCGTGCCGATGCCGTCGCCGACTGGCTACGCACTGCCGAAACCATTTCGATTTCAGCCGTGCCAAAGCGTGGCGAGGTCACGACGCGATAGCCATCCACCACACTGCCTTGCGGCGAGCTGAGCGGGATAAAGACAGGACCCGCGCCCGCCGGAGGTCCAGCCACCGGCCCCGTAGGGGGCGTAACAGTCGGAGCCGCCGGAGTGGCTACAATGACGTCTACGGTTGCCGGAGCAGACACGCCCCCCGGTCCCGTCGCCGTAACGGTAAAGCGATCCGAGCCGAAGAAGCGGTCATTCGGCACATAGGTGATGACCGTACCGGAGACGCTAAGCGTACCGTTGGCCGCGCCCGAAGCACTGACCGATTGATAAACCCCGCTGATCAGCGACGCGACATCGACTGTCTGACCCGCCGAATTATAGGCGACATTCACCGGCGCAGGTGCGGCGACAGAAGGCGCAGCAGGCAGGCCGACATTTACTGAGACAGTCGCCGGAGCCGATGCACCACCCGGACCGATAGCGCGGACAGTGAACGGATCAGCACCAAAGTGACCGGCTGCTGGGGTGTAACCCAGCGTCGTCGCGTCGATAATGCGGACGGCGCCGTTTGCAGGAGCGGACGCCACTTCAACCGCGGTGAATACACCCGACAGGTTTGCCGTCAGGTCGATGGTTTGCTCGGCAGCTTCATAGCCAACCGATATCGCCGACGGAGCCGACAGGGTCGGAGCCGCTGGCAGGCCGACAGTGACTACGACCGTCGCCAGAGCCGATTGACCACCCGGACCGACAGCGCGGACCGTGAACGCATCGGCACCGTAGTGACCGGACGTAGGGGTGTAACCCAGCGTGGTTGCATTGATGATGCGGACGGTGCCGTTTGCCGGAGCGGACGCCACTTCAACCGTAGTGAATACACCCGACAGGTTGGCCGTCAGATCGACAGTTTGCTCGGTGGCTTCATAGGCTACCGTAACCACTGCCGGAGCCGACAGGGTCGGAGCCTCGGGCAAGCCGACCGTGACTACGACCGTCGCTGGCACCGATGCGCCACCAGGACCGACGGCGCGGACGGTAAACGGATCAGAACCGAAGTGACCGGACGCAGGGGTGTAACCCAGCGTGGTTGCATTGATGATGCGGACGGTGCCGTTTGCCGGAGCGGACGCCACTTCAACCGTAGTGAATACACCCGACAGGTTGGCCGTCAGATCGACAG
>JAEZHG010000213.1 GCA_023436945.1 Pseudomonadota bacterium
GATCAATGACAATCGCCTGCGCTTTATAAAGGCCAGCCTGCCCGCGGCGGCCCTGCGCCACGCCACGATCAATGCCGATGATCTGACCGCGACTCTGGAAGCGCGCGAGGTGTCGGGCCGCTTGATGTTCAAGGGTGCGGCCTCGGCCAATAGCCTGTCGCACAAGGATATGCAGGGCGAGCAACTGGCCCTGCATTTCAACGGCGCGGTTCCCTATCCCCAGAATGGCGAGCGGCAGGCGACGGGCGCTGTCGTGGTCAAGGCGGACCTCAAGGCTGGCGCTCTGAACACGGACGCCCTGTCGGCCAGCGACTTTAAAGGCAGCATCGACTGGAACGGCTCGGTTCAGGGCTGGATCGACAGCTTTGTGCTGCAAGCCAAGGCTGATGCGCGTGTGGATGCGGGACGGTTGAGGTTTGCCGACAACCGCGTGGAGCAGGCTGTGTGGTCGGCTCCGGCGCTGGATGTGAAGCTGGAGCGCAAGGCGACCGAGGGCCGTGACAGCTTCGGCTGGCGTGTCGAGGGTGCCAACAGTCTGACCGCTGCGCGTGGCGATGTGGCCGGTATGCGTGGCCGTGACGTGCGCCTGACCACCGCGTCGCTGGTGGCTGGCGGCAAGGATGACAGGTTCGAGGTGCGTGGCCCGCTAAGGCTACAGATGGCCGAGGCCGATGGCTTTGATCTGCGCCTTCGCCAGTTGGACAGCCAACTGACCCTTGATGCCTTGCGTGACACGATCACCCGCGTGTCGCTCAGTGGCTCTGTGCGTAGTGCCAGCAGCCAGTATAGCGGCCTTGGCCGCGTGCCCGCCGAAGACGCGCCGGAGATGGCGCAGATCAAGACGGCGCTGTCTGATTTCCGCCTCGAGATGCCGGCGATCCGCCTCATCACAGATCATCGCGGGACAGAGTTTGTGCTGGGCCAGCCCGCGCTCCTCTTGAGTCGCTCCGGCGCAGAAGTGCGTCTGGAAGGAGCCACGCGCCCGCTGTTCGAGACGGGCCGTGGTGTGACGGGCGGCGCGGGTCGCCTGAAATCGACAGGCGGGGGTATCCCGAACCTCGATCTGGATATTACCCGCTGGCAGGCCGTCGCGGGCGGGCTGGATGCGGACCTGAAGGGTCAGGCGAAGCTGGACTTCACCCCGGTAAAGGGCGTGGACATTGCCACGCAGGGCCGCCTGTCGGTTCGCAATGGCCGCACGACCTATCGCGCAACTGACTGTGCCAGCATCTCCGCCGCAGAGTTCCTGTTGGGCGAAAACGATATCCGCGACGTGGCGGGCCGTCTGTGTTCGGGCAACCGTCCGCTGTTTGAGATGGCCAATGGCCGCTGGAATCTGGGCGGGCAACTGCAACAGACCAAACTGTCGGCGACCTTCCTGCAGATGGGTCTGGACGAAGGCGCAGGGCTTCTGGCCGTTACGGGTGACAAGTCTGGTCTGAAGTTTGATCTAAGCGTGGACCGCTCGCGCGTCTTCGACCTGTCAGAGACCGCGCGCTTTGAGCCGGTTCAGGGGCGCGGCGCAATCAAGCTGGCGTCCGATATATGGAGCGGTGGCTTTGATCTGGGCCTGCCGAACCAGCCGGTCGGCACGCTGTGTCTGCGCCATGATGCCAAGAGCGCCCAAGGCGGTTTGGCTATCGCCACCGTAGGGGCGCAGTGCCGCGTGCCGAACGGGTTTGGCGATCCGGTCAGCGAGCCTCAGGGCGGTCTGGTCTTTGCGGAAGGCGGCCTTCAGCCCAAGGCGCTGAGTGCGCTGGTGCCCTCTGCGATCAGCGAGCCAGTCAGTGGTCGCGCCGCCTTTGCCGGACAGATGTACTGGCAGGGCGAGCGTCTGGAAAGCTCCGGTCGTCTCATCGCGCGCGATCTGGCCTTTACCACCCCGCTGGGCAAGGTTTCTGGTGGGACGGGCGATATTGTGATGTCCAGTCTGGTTCCGGTAGTGGTGCCGGATGGCCAGACCATCACTTTTGACCGTATCGACGGCCCGCTTCCGCTGAGCGGGCTTAAGCTGGCCTTCGGTTTCGAGGGGACGTCGCTTTACCTCCAGAATGCCTCGGTCGATCTGGCTGACGGCGAGGCCTTTATCTTCGACAGCTCTGCCTATTCCATGATCGAAGGCGTTAAGCCGCCGCGCCAGATTGCGGGCAAGGGGCTTGAGGTTCCGATCGGCGGCAAGGAATCCTGGCAGTTCGGCGTCGCCATTAGCGGGCTACAGCTCAATGCCTTGATGCAGGCGCTCGGCGCGGGCGAAAAGGCTACGCTGGATGCAGAGGTGACAGGCATCCTGCCCGTGACCTTCCGACCGGAATGGGGCTTTGCCATCAGCAACGGCGTGTTGATCGCCGACCGCCGTGGCTTCCTTTCGATTGCGCCAGAGGTTCTGGGCAATGTGGAAGCGGGCGGGGGGCAGGTCGCCACCAGCGAGGGCGAACAGGCTCCGATCCCGCGCAATATGATGCAGGATCTGGCCTATCAGGCGCTGGAACACCTGACGTTTACGGACCTGCGTGCCGATGTGAACTCGATCTGCCTGCCGCGCATCGAGGAAGGCCGTGGCATCGTCGACCCCGGTCTGGGTGTGCTCTGCCATCAATTGGATGCGGGGCAAACGGGATGGATACCGTCGCGACTGGCGCTCGATTTTGCCATCAACGGTTACTACGACCCGCCCGTGCGCAAGGAAATGCGCCTGCCGCTGCTCGACGTTCTTCGCGGGAACTTCATGAATAAGAAGATGATCCTGCCGTCGGATACTCCGGTGACGCTGGGGCTGAAGACCTCGATCAATGCCTATGATCTGGCCTCTCAGATCATGGATTATCTGCGCGCCAGAGATAATCCGCCCCAGAATGCCCCTGATAATCCCTGATGATACACACGTTCACTGGGCATTCAGGTGACAAGCTGTTTTAATCCCCCTCAACTCTTATTCAGACCGGAGTCGGCTGATGATTAATAGAAAGCATTTCGCAGCAGCGGCTCTCGTGACCGCCGTGCTGGGTGGTGCAGCCTGCGCCCCTACGGTAAAGGTGGCCTTCACCGAACCTCTGGTGATCAATGCCAACCTGACCGCTGACATCAGGATCCGCCTCGATAAAGAGCTGCAGGACCTGCTTGCCAACAACCCCAATCTCTTCTGATCGGAGGCTTAGAAAATGGCTTACCGTAAAACTTTCATCGCTGTTGCTGCCATGGCCGCACTGGGTATGGCTGGCGCATCCTTTGCCCAGACCGCTTCGCAAAAGGCTCTGGTGGACGCGGCCAAGGCCGAGGGCAAGGCCGGCGAACAGGCTGACGGCTATGTTGGCATCCGCACCTCGGTAGAGGCGGACACCCGCGCGGCTGTCGATGCCATGAACGCCGGTCGTCGTCAGGCCTATGAGCGTAGCGCCCAACAGGCTGGCACCACCGCCGCCGTTGCCGGTTCGCGTATGTTCGAA
>JAEZHG010000240.1 GCA_023436945.1 Pseudomonadota bacterium
GTATGAGGGTCTGATCAAGAAGTCGAAGCTGCGTGGTCGTGGCGGTCGCGGCGGTACCCCCGCTGTGCGTCGCTAAGGTTCGGATCAGGGGAGCAGATATATGAACATCATCCTTTTCGGACCGCCCGCCGCTGGTAAGGGCACCCAAGCCAAGCGCCTTGTTGAAGGTCGTGGCATGGTTCAACTGTCCACCGGCGACATGCTGCGTGCAGCCATCGCCTCGGGTTCGGAACTGGGCCTGAAGGTCAAGGACGTGCTGGCTCGTGGTGACCTCGTCACCGACGAGATTGTCATAGCCCTGATCGAAGACCGTCTGCCGGAAGCGGAAGCTGCTGGCGGCGCCATCTTCGACGGTTTCCCGCGCACGGTGGCTCAGGCAGAAGCTCTAGATGCCATGCTGGCAAAGCGTGGTGGCCAGATCGACCGCGTGATCCGTCTGAAGGTTGACGACGCCGCCCTGACCGAACGTATCACCAAGCGTTTCGAGGATCAGGGTCGCGCTGACGACAATCCGGAAACCTTTAAGGACCGTCTGGCTGTTTACAACGCCAACACGGCTCCGCTGCTTCCATACTATGAAGCTCAGGGCAAGCTGACCGAGGTTGACGGTATGGGCGACATCGCTTCGGTGGCCTCGGCCATCGACGCGGCAATGGCCTAAGTCCTCACCGCCTAAAGTTCAGGGCCGTCTCCTTCGGGAGGCGGCCCTTTTCTTTTGTTCAGCGCACAGTCATCGCTGTGCGTTAGAAGGGGACTATGAACGGCCTAACCGACAAGACCGCCAATGCAGACTGACCAAAGGGCGCAAGTTCGCGCTCTATGGCGTGGTGGCTGCTGTCCATGTGGGGCTGTTTGCGGCGGTGGGCCTGATGGCTGTTAAGGGTACAGTCCCCGAGTTTGCCGAGCCGGTGATCGTAGAGCTTGTGAGTTGGACCAAGCCGCCTGAGCCACCTGTTGATCTGGCGGTCACGCCACAAAGGGGAGGGGGCGCGCCCAAGGCTCCATCCGTAGTGCGCACGCCGCTGATACCTGTCGAGGTCAAGGAGCCGGAGATTGTTGCTCCGCCCAAGCCAGCGCCCGAGCAACCGATTGTCGTCGGGCGTTCTGACAGTGGCGTTCCCTCCATCAGTCAGGGGCAGGGCGGTATTGGCGATGGAACGGGTACAGGGATCGGCAGCGGTGACGGCGACGGTCGCGGGCAGGGACCACGACTGGTGCGCGGCCCTACGCAGGGCGAACTGCGGTCGGTCCATCCGCGAGAGGCGTTCCGCAAACGTCAGGGTGGCCGCGCGACCTTGAGCTGTCGTATCCGCCTCGATCAGCGCCTCGAATCCTGTTCGGTCGTGGATGAAACGCCGCAAGGCGCGGGATTCGGAGAAGCGGCTCTTGCCGCCTCGCGTTATTTCCGCTTTGATCCTCCGGTAAGGGCAGGGCAACCGGTAGCGGGAGCCTCTGTTCAGGTCGGAGTCGTCTGGCCCTGAACCCTTAGACTATCGTAACGCCTTATTAACTTCGTCGGATAGCCGTGGTGCTGTTGACGAAAAGGGAATCCCCTGTATAAGGACCATCTTCCGCGAAGGGCGCACACGTTCCAGGTTTGTTAACCGGAGCGGTTTTTGCGTCTGACTAACGCGAACTTGGAGAATTTCGTGGCCCGTATCGCTGGCGTCAACATTCCGACCAACAAGCGCGTCGTAATCGCGCTTCAGTACATTCATGGCATTGGCGCGTTCAACGCCAAAGAGATCATTGCGAAAGTCGGCATCGAGCCGGAACGTCGCGTGAATCAGCTGACCGATGCTGAGATCCTGCAGATCCGTGAAACCATCGACCGCGACTTCACCGTAGAAGGTGACCTGCGTCGTGAGACCTCGATGAACATCAAGCGTCTGATGGACCTGGCCTGCTATCGTGGCCTGCGTCACCGTAAGGGCCTGCCGGTCCGCGGTCAGCGCACGCACACCAACGCTCGTACCCGTAAGGGTCCGGCCAAGCCGATCGCCGGCAAGAAGAAGTAAGAGAGAGGCCTGACCTATGGCTAAGGAACCGGGTCGCGTTAAACGTCGCGAACGTAAGAACATCACCTCGGGCGTCGCCCACGTGAACGCCTCTTTCAACAACACCATGATCACGATCACCGATGCCCAAGGCAACGCGATCTCGTGGTCGTCGGCTGGCCACATGGGCTTCAAGGGTTCGCGTAAGTCGACCCCGTACGCCGCCCAGATGGCTGCTGAAGATGCAGGCAAGAAGGCAGCAGAGCACGGCGTGAAGACGCTGGAAGTCAACGTTTCGGGTCCGGGGTCGGGCCGTGAATCGGCACTTCGCGCACTGCAAGCTGTTGGCATGACCATCACCACCATCCGTGATGTCACCCCGATGCCGCACAACGGCTGCCGTCCGCCGAAGCGTCGTCGCGTTTAATCGCCGCCTGACACTTTTCTTCTGCTGGCCCCTACTAGCCTGAGTGCACACAGGTGGGGTCAGCGAAACCCGTTCGAGGGACACTAATGATCGAAAGAAACTGGCAAGAGCTGATCCGTCCCGAGAAGCCGCAAGTCGAGGCCGGCTCTGACCCGCAGCGCAAAGCGCGTCTGGTCGCCGAACCCCTCGAGCGCGGCTTCGGTGTGACGCTCGGTAACGCGCTTCGCCGCGTTCTGCTGTCCTCGCTTCAAGGCGCAGCAGTCACCGCCATTCAAATCGACGGCGTCGTCCACGAGTTTTCTTCGCTGGAAGGCGTGCGTGAGGACGTTGTCGACATCGTCCTGAACATCAAGCAGCTGGCTCTCCGCATGCATGCGGAAGGTCCGAAGCGTATGACCCTGCGCGCCACCGGTCCTGGTGTCGTAACGGCGGCTCAGATCGACGTGCCGGCAGACATCGAAGTCCTTAACCCGGACCACGTGATCTGCACGCTCGACGATGGTGCTTCGATCCGCATGGAACTGACCGTTCAAAACGGTAAGGGTTATGTGGCTGCAGAGTTCAACCGTCCGGAAGACGCCCCGATCGGCCTGATCGCGGTTGACGCCCTTTACTCGCCGGTCAAGCGCGTTGCCTATCGCGTCGAGCCGACCCGTCAAGGTCAGTCGCTGGACTACGACAAGCTGATCCTCGAGATCGAAACCAACGGTGCGGTTTCGCCGGTTGACGCAGCAGCATTCGCCGCTCGCATCCTGCAAGACCAACTCCAGATCTTCATCACCTTCGAAGAGCCGACCAAGGCTGTCGAGCAGTCGGACGGCAAGCCCGACCTGCCGTTCAACCCGGCCCTGCTGAAGAAGGTAGACGAACTGGAACTGTCGGTCCGCTCGGCGAACTGCCTGAAGAACGACAACATCGTCTACATCGGCGACCTGATCCAGAAGACCGAGGGCGAAATGCTTCGTACCCCGAACTTCGGCCGCAAGTCGCTGAATGAGATCAAGGAAGTACTGGCGACCATGGGCCTCAGCCTCGGCATGGATGTGCTGAACTGGCCGCCGGAAAACATCGAAGACCTGGCCAAGAAGTTCGACGACCAGATCTGATCATCAACCCTCCGCCCAGGTCCCGAGTTGGATCGGTTGGGGCGGTTAGAATGAGAGGCCCTAGGTCCATAGCCCACCAAAGTTCGGGCTGGAAACCAGGGTTGAGTAGGAGAGACCCCGATGCGCCACGGCGCCGCCTATCGCAAGCTCGGCCGTACGGTCAGCCACCGCCAGGCCATGTTCGC
>JAEZHG010000258.1 GCA_023436945.1 Pseudomonadota bacterium
GTCGAACACGACCGTCTTGTCACCGTCGATCAGCACGCGGTCCTGAAGATAGTGCGAGACCGCGCGAGCCAACACACGGCGCTCGATATCGCGACCCTTGCGGATCAGGTCCTCGGGCGCATCGCGGTGGCTGATGTGTTCCACGTCCTGACAGATGATCGGACCCTCATCTAGATCGGCGGTGACGAAGTGGGCCGTCGCCCCGATTAGCTTCACGCCACGCGCATGGGCCTGATGATAGGGTTTTGCGCCCTTGAAGCCGGGCAAGAACGAGTGGTGGATGTTGATGCAGCGGCCCGACAGCTTGCCCGCCAGATCATCCGACAGGATTTGCATATAGCGCGCCAGAACCACCAGTTCGGTTCCGGTTTCCTCGACCAGAGCCATCAACTCGGCTTCCTGCTTCGCCTTGTCGCCCTTCATCGGCAGATAGTGGAACGGCAGGTCGCCAAGGTCCACATGGCCGATCATCTCGCGAGGGTGGTTCGAGACAATGGCCGTGATGTCCATCTCCAACTCCCCAATGCGCCAGCGGTAAAGCAGGTCGGCAAGGCAGTGGTCGAATTTCGAGGTCAGGATCATGACCTTGCGCGGTTCCTCGCCGCGCAGGGTCCATTCCATACCGAACTTTTGCGCCACGGCATCGAATGCGGTGCGGGCGCTGACTTGCGTGTCACCCTCGGCCAGATCGAAATGCACGCGCATGAAGAAGGTGCCGCTGGTCGGCTCGCCGAACTGCTGGGCGTCGATGATGTTGGCTTCGCGTTGCAGCAGGAACGTCGAGACAGCAGCGACGATGCCGCGACGGTCGGGGCAGGAAATAGTCAGGATCATGGAAAGGCGTATGAAATCGGGGAGGGAGGAAATCTATAGAAGGCAAAGGCAGGTTTTACGAGCAAACTTGACCGTAACCTTAACCCTTGTGATTGCGTAGCCACCCTACGATCGAATGGCGGCGGGTCTGGGCATAGGTCGAGACCTGAGCCACCGAGTGAAGTTGCGGCACCTTGAACAGGGTCAGGGTGTTGAAACGTGGCACATAGCCCCGCGTGATATCGCCCTTGTCGTCGTGGAAGATCAACTGGCCCCCCCAGTCCGAACGCCAGCGACGGGTGAAGCCCAGAGTATAGGCGGTCAGGCGGTCGCTATCCTCGGTGCCGACATCATTGTGCAGGCCGATAAAATCGCCCGGCTGATAGCGGGTGGCCTGACCATCGGCCTTCACAGCCTGTGGCTGATTGGTGACATAGGCCCCGAAGGCGATGAACTCGCCGTTCAGCCACTCGGTCAACTGGTGGATCGGGTGGCCCGGATCGCGGCCCGTCAGATAGGCGCTGATCATTGGATAGGCCTGATAGAGGAAGCCGTAGTTGCTGCCGGTGCGGGCCAGCATGTTACGGATGCGCTCCCCAAGGGCTGGCCCTTGAGCCTGCATCTCTTCGGGTTGCAGCATGACGGGCTTGCCGTCCTCGCCCTCGAACGCCAGACCATAGTTCAGGTTCTCGACCAGCTGCGCCAGATACTCGGCCACATGCGGCTCGAAGATATCGCGTATCTGCACAAAGCCGTCCCGTTCATAGGCTTCGCGCGCTGCCGTGACATTGACGGCAGGATTGATGCGGATAACCGGATCGCTCATGAACTACTCCCCCTCAGGAACAACGCTGATAGCTGTGCGGTGGGGGCGAGACAAGAAAAAGGGCAGCCCCGATAAGGACTGCCCCATATTCTAGAGCTTAACGCTGCGAGCGCAGGTGAGGCGGCAAAGCCTCCTGAGGCGGAGCCTCGACATTCATCCGTATATTGACCGGAATGGTCACGAAGCGACCGACGGGATCAGAGCCATCTGACGCACGAACCGTATAGGCCTGCGCCATACAGATGGACGCACGGCGCACTTTACGATCGAGTTCATCGACCGAGACTGTGCAATCCCGCGCACGACCGTTAGCATCGACGCGGCACAGAACGGGGACCTGTTGGTCGATCCGTTCACTCGCCAAAGGCATCATGCAGTCAATGATCCGGCCTCGCTCGGTCAACTCAGGGATGAGCGTCGCACCGGCGGGACTATCTGGAGACTGGGCCAGTGCAAATAATCCTACCAGTGCGAGAAGCATATCAGGCTCCGAAGACGCGGTTGAAGATCACGTCGACATTCTTGGTGTGGTAGCCAATGTCAAACAGGGCCTCGAGTTCAGCGTCTGGCAGGGTGACGCGCTCGTCCGACTTCAGGAAGTCGATGAAGCGGCCTTCACCACGCCAGACCTTCATGGCGTTTTCCTGAACAGCGGCATAGGCGTCTTCACGGCTGATGCCCGCTTGGGTCAGGGCCAGCATGACGCGTTGCGAGAAGACCAGACCACCCAGGCGGTCCATATTCTTCTGCATGTTCTCCGGATAGATGTTCATGCGCTCGACCACGCCGGCCAGACGGTGCAGGGCGAAGTCGAGGTGGATGGTGGCGTCCGGACCGATGCCGCGCTCAACCGACGAGTGGCTGATATCGCGCTCGTGCCACAGGGCGACGTTTTCCATGGCCGGAACAACCGACGAGCGGACCAGACGTGCAAGGCCGGTCAGGTTCTCGGTCAGGATCGGGTTGCGCTTGTGCGGCATGGCCGACGAGCCCTTTTGCCCCTTGTCGAAGAACTCTTCGGCTTCCAGCACTTCGGTGCGTTGCAGGTGGCGTATTTCCGTCGCCAGACGCTCGATCGAAGAGGCGATCACGCCCAGAGCCGCAAAGTACGCGGCGTGACGGTCGCGGGGGATGACCTGCGTCGAGACCGGCTCGACCTGCAGACCCATCTGGTCGGCGACGTATTGTTCCACTTCCGGCGAGACGTTGGCGAAGGTGCCGACCGCGCCCGAGATGGCGCAGGTGGCGATTTCTTCGCGCGCGGTGACCAGACGACGACGGGCGCGTTGCCACTCGGCGTGATAGCCAGCCAGCTTCAGGCCGAAGGTTACCGGCTCGGCGTGGATACCGTGCGAGCGACCGACGCAGACGGTGTATTTGTGTTCCTTGGCGCGGGTTTCCAGCGCGGCCAGAACGCGATCAACGCCAGCCAGCAGAAGGTCGCTTGAGCGAGCCAGTTGCACCGCGAAGCAGGTGTCCAGAACGTCCGACGAGGTCATGCCCTGGTGCAGGAAGCGGGCTTCATCACCGACGATTTCCGCAACGTGCGTCAGGAAGGCGATGACGTCGTGCTTGGTGGTGCGTTCGATCTCGTCGATGCGGTCGGCATCGAAGGTGGCATCCTTGCCCTTGGCCCAGATGGCCTCGGCGGCCTCGGTCGGGATGACACCCAGCTCGGCCATCTTGGTGGCGGCGTGGGCTTCGATCTCGAACCAGATCTTGTACTTGGTGTCCTGGGACCAGATGGCGACGGCTTCGGGGCGGGTATAGCGCGTGATCATGGTCCCGCTCTCTCGTTTGCTCCGGCACCAGAGTCAATGCCGGTCAAACAAGGTTCGCGAAACCGTCACATTTGTCTTTGCCCTGAGCATATCCTATATGCAGCCCCACAGGAGGACGACCTCCCCCGCATTGGGCCTTCACGCCGGGACGACCCGGCATGCCATGCAGGGAGTCTTTCATGGCCTGGATTTTCCTTTTTATCGCCGGTTTGCTCGAGATCGTCTGGGCTTCTCTGATGAAGTCCTCCGAGGGCTTTACCAAGCTTGGCCCGTCAATCGGCACCATCGGTTTCATGGTGTTGTCATTCGGACTTCTGGCCATGGCGATGAAGACGCTTCCGCTCGGAACGGCCTATGCCATTTGGACAGGTATCGGTGCCGTCGGGGCCTTCATCGTGGGCATCGCTGTCATGGGCGAGGCCGTCACCCCGATGCGCGTGACCGGAGCCCTGCTTATTGTCAGCGGCATTGTTGTGCTGAAGCTCTCGTCGAGTCATTAAGCCAACGCCGATATCGAAATGGGGGATGCAGGCATGGAACTGACGATTGGACCGCGCCTGTATTCCACATGGTCGCTGCGCCCTTGGCTGGTGCTGAAAAGGGCTGGGGCGCAGTTCACGATCCGCCACGCCACCTATGAGACGCCGCAGGGCAAGGCGGAACTGATGAGGATATCGCCCACGGGGCTGGTGCCGCTTTTGACCGTCGAAGGCGAAACCTTCTGGGACAGTCTGGCGATCAGCGAATGGGCGGCAGAGACCTATCCCGATGCCCAACTGTGGCCTCAGGACAAAGTCGCCCGCACCTATGCCCGCGCGGTTACGGCTGAAATGCACTCGGGCTTCTCGGCGCTTCGCCAGCACTGCGGTTTCGGGAACGGCGTGCGGATGGTGGGCGAGGGCGTTCTTCTCGCGCCCGACCTTCCCGAGGTCAAAGCCAGCATTGAGCGTCTGGTGACCATCTGGACCCAGATGCGCGAACGTTTTGGCGCAGACGGCGAATGGCTTTTCGGCCAGTGGTCGATTGCCGATGCCTTCTTCACGCCAGTGGCCGCGCGGATGCGTCGTTACGGTATCGACCTGAGCGCCCATGGCGACAGGGACGGCGTCGCAGCGGCCTATGTCGCGGCCTTGCTGAACCAGCCGGACTTTATCGAATGGGAAACCGAAGCGTTAAAATAGGACGCTGTAGAGTTACGCAAATCTCGAAGAACGATGTTTTAAAACATCGATGTGAATGTCAGTCGTCACAACGGGGCGAATGACATGCGCACTATTGATCGTGGAACAGACTGGGGCCGGATCGCGCGCCACTATGGCATCATCTCGATGGTGCTAGGTGCAGGCTGGGCCTTGGTACAAAGCGCCGTCGGCTAAGGGCCGATCAGTTGGCGGGTGCTTGCGCCGTCTGCATCGGTAGCGGTGCGGGCGGACGATAGTCCAGCGTGATCGGCACACCGCGCGCGCCCGAAACCACGGCATCCAGCGTATTGAGCGGACCACCCATCAGGCGCTGGTAGATCCAGTAACCTGCCACGACCTTTTCGACATACTCGCGCGCCTGCGGCACATCGATGGTTTCGATCAGCAATAGCGGATCGGCATCGGCCCCCAGTTTGCGGATGGCCGCCAGCATCGGGCCGGGGCCGGCATTATAGGATGCGACGGTCTTCAGCAGATCGCCCTGGAAGCTTTCGATTGCAAACAGGCGGTTCAGATAGTCCTGACCCAGCTTCATATTGTGGCTGGAATCCAGAAGGCGCTGCGGCTGGCGCACATAGGACTGGTCGCCCGTCATATAGGCTGCGGTTGAGGGCATAACCTGCATCAGGCCATAGGCCCCCGCGCCAGAGCGGGCTTGCGGGTTAAATCCGGACTCGCGGCGCGTCACGGCATAGACCAGCGCCTTCTCGACCGTGAAACCGCCCTCAGGGAACAGGTCCGGCATCGGATAGTCCAGCGCATCAATCGTCGAGGCGGCGCGGTCTGCGGCGCGTGACGGGGCCACCATGCGGTAAAGTCCGGCCCAGAGTTGGCGTTGCTGATAGTCACGCGCTTCTCTCAGACCCTGACGGGCTGCGGCTGCGGCATCGTTGTTGCGTCCCACCTCATGAAGGGCCAGCGCGCGGCGGGCCTGTTCATCGCCACGCACAAAGGCGTTCAGCTCGTTATTGCCGACACCCACAGGTTCCTGAGAACCTGAGCCGCGGCCTTGGTTGGCGAGGGAAGAATATGAGCGCGGGCCCTGATTGAGGATTTCCGGCTCCTGCCCCATCTGGCGAAGGGCAATCTGGCCATAGAAGGTGGCAGGCCAGCGGGCGGCGATACGAAGATAGTCCTGAATCCGATCCTGACGACCGCTCAACCCTGCGGCGCGGGCGGCCCAATAGGCACCACCCGAACGGACCCACGGATCTTCGGTCGGATCGTTGGCCACCTGTTCAAAGGCGCGGAAGGCGTCGCTGTGGTTGCCCATGCGCCATGCGGCGAGACCCGCCGTCCACCAGTCACCGATCTGAAGTCCGGTGGTGTAGGCGTTCTGGAAGTCGTCGTTGTTCAGCATCACGCGTGCGGCGCGTGCGGGGTCGGTGGCGTTGGAGCGGGCGACGCTGTCCCAAGTGCGGGCCAGAAGGCCGCCACCGGGGCGTGCAGGTGGTGTCGCCCCATCAGGAAGGCGGCGCATCGCCAGATTATAGACGCGCTCCGACATCGGCAGGTCGGGATAGGTCTCCAGCCACGCGACCAGCTCTTCATAGGTGGCGACGTGGTTGGCATGGAACAGGCGCTCGAACTCGAGCTGGCCCAACAGAATACGGTCCTGAACGCGGCGCGCCGTCTCGCGCGCGGTTTCAAGGTCACCGCGACGCAGGGCATCAAAAGCGGTGGTGTAGCTCAGGCGGTCTTCGCGGCTGAGAGCCGAAGGGGTCTGGTTGTCATAGGCTTCCGCATAGGCCACCGCAGACGAAGCGGCATCGGCAATCACAACGGCCACTTCTGCCTTGGCTGGCTTGGCAGCAGCCATCGGCACCATCATGGCCAGAGCGGGCAAAACGGCAGCGTGCAGCGCTCGGTTTACTGATTTCATGAGCGCGGAGGCCCCCTTTATCGGCAGTCGCCACATCCCCCTTAAGGCATGGCAACGCTTTATGGATCGGTCATCCTTGACGACGGAAACATGCCCGTTTTAGGGCAGTCTCTCAACGCCTGATCACGATAAACGTGTGCACACTGACAGAATACTCTGCCAAACCAATCCCTTGGCCTGTGGTTGTTGCAGCAGGAAAGCAGGGTGGAAAGTCACCATCGCAGGCAGGGTAATGCCATCAGAGGTGGTCCACTCGCGCCAGTTGCCCTGAATGCGAAGCAGGCTTTCGTCGGTTTCCAGAATGCCCTTAACCGCCACACTACCGACCAGAAGAACCGCCTTGGGCTGGATCAACTGTACGGCACGTTCAAGGAACGGCAGGCACGAGGCCTGCTCTTCCGGTGTCGGTGGACGGTTGCCGGGCGGGTTCCAGAAGACGCTGTGGGTTAGATAAGCACGTTCCGACAGCTTGGCCGCATCCAGGATGCGGTCCAGCATCTGTCCGGCCGGACTACGGAAAGCTTCGCCCGCCATATCGGCGTCGGTGCTGGGTGCATCGCCGATCACAAGAAGTTCAGCGTTCGGATTACCGCGACCAAACAGGGTGTTTTTCGCACCCATATGCTTAAGTCCGCAGCCCTCGAAGCCCTTAACGGCTTCGATCAGGGCGTCGAGACTGTCGGCCTGAGCCGCGACTTGGCGCGCGATGGCCGCACCCTGCGCGCCGTTGGTCGTGCCCTTGGGAGCCCGCTGTGTGGGCACTGCAGCCAGTTTTTGCACTGCAGCAGGTGTCGGAAGCGGAAGTATTTCTGTATGATCTACAGGCGCATCCAGATAGCAGGCGTCCACTCCCGCATCGTGCCAAAAGGCGATGAGGGATTCATAGGCGGCCATGTCCGGTGCGTGAGTGTTCATTACGACAAATGGCAATAAGCCTTGACCGCCGCCACGTCACCTCCTGATAAGGCGGAAAACCATTTCGAACTTGAGGATTTCGGGGATCATGGCAGATCAACTCGCCGAAGGCGGCGCCAAGAACGCCTGGCAAGAGGCCGTCATCGACAACCTGCCGCCGCTGGAAGCGCTGGAAGGTGTCGAGCGCGAGGTCATGGAATATGACGTCGTCATCGTCGGTGGTGGCCCCGCTGGCCTCTCGGCTGCAATCCGTCTGAAGCAACGCGCTGAAAAAGACGGCAAGGAAATCAACGTCGCCGTTCTGGAAAAGTCTGCCGAAATCGGCGGCCACATCCTGTCGGGTGCCGTTATCGACCCGAAGGCGCTGAACGAGCTCTTCCCGAACTGGAAGGAAATGGGCGCGCCGCTGGAGACCCCGGTCAAGGACGACAAGTTCCTGATCCTCGGTCCGGCAGGTCAGATCTCGCTGCCGATGTTCGCCCTGCCGCCGTTCATGCACAACCATGGCTGCTACATCGCCTCGCTGGGCAACGTCACCCGCTGGCTCGGCGAGCAGGCCGAAGCCATGGGCGTCGAAGTCTATCCGGGCATGGCTGCCAGCCACGTGGTCTGGGAAGAAGAGACCGGCCGCGTCAAGGGCGTGGTCGCTGGCGTCTTCGGTATCGACCGTGAAGGCAAGCCGACCGGCGAGTTCCAGCCGGGTCTGGAACTGCACGGCAAATACGTCTTCATCGCTGAGGGCGTTCGCGGCTCTCTGGCCAAGACCATCATGGCCAAGCACAACCTGACCGAAAACTCGGACCCGCAAAAGTTCGGTATCGGTATCAAGGAGCTGTGGCAGATTCCGGCTGACAAGCACAAGCCGGGCCTGGTGCAACACACCACTGGCTGGCCGCTGGACGACAAGACCGGCGGTGGCTCGTTCCTGTACCACTTCGGCGATCGCTATGTGTCGATCGGCTTTGTGACGCACCTGAACTACAAGAACCCGTACCTGTCGCCGTTCGACGAGTTCCAGCGCTTCAAGCACCACGACGCCGTGGCGCACCACCTCGAAGGCGGTACCCGTATCTCCTATGGCGCACGCGCCATCACCGAGGGCGGTTTCCAGTCGGTTCCGAAGCTGGCCTTCCCGGGCGGCGCTCTGATCGGTTGCTCGGCTGGCTTTGTGAACGTTCCGCGCATCAAGGGCAGCCACAACGCCATGAAGACCGGCATGCTGGCCGCCGACGCGGCTTATGATGCCGTGATGGAAGGCCGTGGCGGCGACGTTCTGGAAGCTTATGAAGCCGCCTACAAGGCTTCGTGGGTCTATAAGGAACTGAAGATCGTCCGTAACGCCAAGCCGCTGCTGACCAAGTTCGGCACGATGCTGGGTGGCGCTATCGGCATGTTCGACCTGTGGGTGAACCACCTGACGGGCGGCTTCTCGTTCTTCGGCACGATGAAGCACCACAAGACCGACGCGGCCTCGACCGAGCCGGCCTCCAAACACAAGCCGATCGCCTATCCGAAGCCGGATGGCGTGCTGTCGTTCGACAAGCTGTCTTCGGTGTTCATCTCGAACACCAACCACGCCGAGGACCAGCCGGCCCACCTGAAGCTGCTGGATCCGTCCGTGCCGATCAACGTCAACCTGCCGGTATATGGCGAGCCTGCTCGTCTGTATTGCCCGGCTGGCGTTTACGAGGTTCTGCGTGATGAGGATGGCTCGAACCCGCGCTTCCAGATCAACGCCCAGAACTGCGTCCACTGCAAAACCTGCGACATCAAGGACCCGTCGCAGAACATTGTCTGGACCACGCCGGAAGGCGCTGGCGGCCCGAACTACCCGAACATGTAAATCCCTGTAGGGTTTGAATGTTTTGAAGAAGGCGTTGCGATGTTCGCAGCGCCTTCTTTTTTGTGTTCCGCACACGCGACGGCCTTGCCCAAAGCGGGGAAAAGGTGAAGGGTCGGGCCTATGAAGCCTATCCGCCCTCTGCTGCTTTCCACGTCTTTTGCTGCCCTGCTGGTGGCGATGCCCGCGTTTGCACAGGAGGCGCTGGTTCCGGACCCGACGCCCGATCCTGCATCGGTGCCCCTGATCCGCATCACGCCCGAAGCCGAGCCGCAGGATGATAATGCCCCCGTTGTGATCGAGGGCGAGGACGGCGAGCCTGTCTCCGAGGCATCCGAGGCCGAAGCGCCCGCGCCTGTCGTCGCTATTCCCTCGGTCTGGGCTCCGGTGCCACGCGGGATAGACGGTATCAGCGCCTATGGTCACTTCCTTGTGGGCCGTAACGCCCTGTCACGCGGCGAAACCTCGCTCGGGGCCGAGGCCTTGCAGCGGGCCTATATGCTCACCCCCGAACAGCCGCGTCTGGGCGAGCAGGCCTTTACGGCTGCTATCCTTGCCGGTGATCTCGATTTTGCCGCCCGTATCGCGCCCGAGGGCGAGAACCTGTCTCCGGTCATCGTCGAGGCAGGGCGTCTGGTCAAAGGCATCCAGACTTACATCAATCAGGGCGCGCGCCGTGCCAATGCGGTTCTGCGCGATAATCCTGTCGGCATTCCGCATGACCGTGCCGCGGTCTATGCGCAGGTCTGGATCGCCGCAGAGGCCCGCGACTGGGACCGCGCTCTGGCCCTGCCGCCCGCAGACTTTGACCCCATCAGCACGCTAGTGGCGCGTGGCAACCGTGCCCGCCTGCTGGAAATCCGCCGCCGACATGCCGAGGCAGAGGCCGAGTGGAAGGAGCTGACCGCACATCCGGTCGCGGGGGCTCTGTTCCGCCAGTATTACGCCGAGTTCCTTGAGCGCCGCGGTCGCCGTGACGAGGCGCTGGCCCTCTATGATGCCGCCATCGCCGCCAATCAGGCCGATGCCAGTATTCACGAGGCCCGCGAACGTGTTCTGGCCAAGGGCCGTCCGCCCGCGACCCTTAGCTTCCGTGAAGGCGTGGCCCAGTCCCTGCGCACCGCTGGCGAGCAGATGAGCGCCCAGCGCGCCAACGAATTCGCCGCCGTCTATTTCCGCCTGTCCAATGGTATCGAGCCGCGCAGCCAGACGCAGCTTCTGATCGGCCAGTCCCTGATCGCGGGTGGTCTGGAAAATGCGGGCCGCGAGGCTCTGGCTCAGGTCGATAAGAGCAACATCTATCGCTATGCCAATGCCCGCGCCCAGCGCGGCATGAGTTTTGAAAAAGCCAACCGCGATGAAGAGGCATTGGCCGAGTTCCGTTTGGCGCTCGAAGCCGTGCCGCAAGAGCCGCCGATGGCCTATGCGCTGGCGGCGCAACTTATCAAGATGAAGCGCCATCAAGAGGCGCTGGAGGTTCTGAACGGTCCGGTTCTGAACACGCCGCAACAAGGGTTTGAGGTCCGCTTCCTGCGCGGTGCGGCCTATGAGGCTCTGGGAAAGGGCTATCTGGCCGAGGCCGAGCTGTGGCAGGCCCATCAAGCCGATCCCAACAACCCGACCATCCTGAATTACCTCGGCTATCTGTGGGTCGATAACGGCACCCGCGTCGCGGAGGGCGCAGCCCTGATCGCCCGCGCCTTCGCCGCAGAACCGAATGACGGAAACATTCAGGATTCGCTGGGTTGGGCACAGTTCAAACAGGGCCAGTACGAACAGGCGCTGGAAAATCTCGAACAGGCCGTGGCCAAGGAGCCCGCCAATGCCGAGATCAACGACCATCTGGGCGATGCCTATTGGGCTGTCGGTCGTCAGCGCGAGGCTGGTTTCCAGTGGGAACGCGTACTGACTTTGGATGTCGATGACGAGCGTCGCGGCGAGGTCGAGGCCAAGCTGCGTGACCGGCTGGGCCGCATCATTGCGCCCGCGCCAGAAGTCACCGTCGAGAACTGAGCCGGATTATGAGCGAGACTTCCCTGACGGTTTTGGCTCCGGCCAAGATCAACCTTTTCCTGCACGTCGATAAGGTTCAGCCGGACGACTATCACCCGTTGGAAAGCCTTGTGGCCTTTGCCGATGTGGGCGACCGCGTCAAGGTTGAACACGCCGATGCGCTGAAACTGACCATCGGTGGTCCGTTCGGCGGGATGCTATCGGGGGAAGGGGACAACCTGATCCTCAAAGGTCTTCGCGCCTTGGGAGAGGCAGCGGGCATCGGCCTGCCTCCGGTTTCTGTTTTCCTCGACAAGCGACTGCCGATCGCGGCGGGCCTTGGCGGCGGTTCATCCGATGCGGGGGCTGCAATCCGCGCCACGAACGAACTTCTGGGGCTTGGTCTGGATCAGGCCGCACTGGAAGAGGTGTCCCGCTCGGTCGGTGCCGATGGCCCAATGTGCCTTCGTACCCGCACAGCCTATGCCTCTGGCGTAGGCGAGGTGCTTGAAGATATGCCACGCCTGCCGACACTTCATGCGGTCTTGCTAAACCCCGGCCTGCCGTCGCCGACGGGGGCGGTTTACCGCGCCTATGACGACAATCCGCAAGGTCAGGCTGATCGCCCGTCCGAGCCTCAGGACTGGTCGTTCGATACGGTTATTGAATGGTTGTCGGCTCAGCGCAACGATCTCGAAGCGCCCGCACTGGCCGTCACGCCCGATATTGCCGAGGCGCTGGAGATCATGGCGCTGGTCCCCGGATGCCGTCTGGCACGTATGTCCGGCTCGGGTGCGACGGTGTTTGGTCTGTTCGAAACCCGTGATGAGGCGATTGGTGCAACCCTGATGCTGGACCGCGTGGACTGGTGGGTGCGACCCGCCATTCTGGGCAATAACGCGGCATCCTAGAAAACGCTGTTTTCAACGGGCGCGGGATGGTCTTAAGCTGGACCATATGAAAAGTCTCAGTCCTTCGCAGATCCAAGCCCTGCAAGCCGTTATCGAGCGTTTGAGCGCCGAGGACAGCAACCGTCTGGCCTCCATCATCGGCAGGGCCGAACAGGTCGCGGTCGAGGCTGGCCCGCACTGGGACTTCGAACTGAGCGCCAAGCGCGTGAATGAGGTGATTGGCACATCACACGATGATACCAAAACCCACGACCTTCGCCGCGCCATGATCGCGCAATGGGCGCTGGGTCTGCCGGACCGCTATGCGCCATTGAACTTGCCCGAGCAGGTCCTGCGCCTCTATCCGGACTGGATCGACTATCTGGTCGATTTCCTGAACAGTGACGCCAAATCGTATGATCAGGACTACTGGGCCAAGGATGTCCGGTTCGCTCTGGCGCTCAGCGTCCCAAGCAGCCAGAGCCATGTGATCGACACCTCGTCACCGCTTGGCCCGCGACAGATTGTGAAGCACGGACTGGAGGGGCGCGGTTTCAACAGCCTGATCCAGTGGGTCGGCACGCGCGGTTGGCGGCCATGGCTGGAAGCCCACACCGAGGCCCGCCACCTGTCGGAGTTCAGCCCCGAGGGCTGGGACAAGACATGGGCCGCAGGCGCGGCCTTCCTGAAAACCCACCCTGACTATGCAGGGATGCTGGGTTCAAGCTGGTTCTATGATCCGCCGCTGGAGACCATCAGCCCGCGACTGGCCTATCTTCGCAAAACGCCCATGGCGAACGGCGCATTCCTTGTACACCAAGGGCCGGGGCTGATCCATAGCCAGCGGGCGTCGGCATCATCACCGACGCGCAAGGCGCTGATCGACAGCGGTGAATATGTGCCGTCGTCGTGGATCGTCGCCTGGCCGCGCAAGGCGCTGATCCGCTGGGCCGAGAATAGCGGCCTGATCTAGAAGGCGAGCTTCTGCAGCGCTTTACCGACCGGAACAATATCCAGCCGTGCCTCGCGGGCCAGTTCGATGATCCGCTCCAGATCACGCAGGGTGCAGCCATAGGGCGTCGGGTTGCGGCCAATGTCATGGCCGTAAGCGATCAGCCATCCACGATGCTGGGCTGTCTGCTGGAAGATGCTTTCCAGATCATAGTGGGGCAGGCGACGGCGCTCCAAACCAATGGCAAGCAGGTTGTTGCGGTCGGCCACTTCGATATTGATGCCGTCCCGCACGCCACGGCTGTGGGTAAAGCGCGTGCCGACATATTTCTTGGCACTGAGGGAAATGTCGCCATAGGGATAGGCGAAATGGGTCATCCGGTGACCGTCCAGCCTGTCGGCGACCCACTGGGCATTGCGGTCGATTTCGGCCTTGAGTTGACCCTTCTCCATCTTCAGCACGCTGGTGTGCGAATAGGTGTGGCAGCCGACCTCGTGACCCTCTTCATAGAGTTCCTGAAGGTCCTTCACCGTGAACTGGGGCTTGCCCATGTTCACACCGCCGCACAGGCCACCCGACACATAATAGGTCGCCTTGATCTCGTGGTGTCGCAACAGCGGACCGGCCACTTCCCACGCACTTTGCGGGAAGTCGTCAAAACTGATGCTGAGGATGCCGCGAAGCGGGCGAACATCAATGGGTTCGTGTCCTAGGCGATAGGCGGCACGGCGGCGGATTTGTTCAATGCGGTTTTTCATATCGGTGATCGACTAAAGATCACAGCTTTGCAGGAAAATGAAGCCTCAGCCTTGCCTTGCCGCGAGGGGGCTGGGGGCTTATGGTCCGCGCCTTCCCGAAATCGGACCGAATATCGACCGTGGCCGCTACAGAACCTCTTTCTTTTCAGGACCTGATCCTGACCCTTCACCAATATTGGAGCGAGCAAGGCTGCGCCATTTTGCAGCCGTATGACATCGAGGTGGGCGCAGGCACCCTGCACCCGGCCACTGTCCTGCGCGCCTTGGGCAAGAAGCCGTGGAAAGCGGCCTATGTGCAGCCGTCCCGCCGTCCGGGCGATGGTCGCTATGGCGAGAACCCGAACCGCCTGCAGCACTATTACCAGTATCAGGTCATCCTGAAGCCGAACCCCGACAACCTGCAGGAGCTGTATCTCAACTCCCTGCGCGCCATCGGCATCGACCCGAGCCTGCACGACATCCGCTTCGTCGAGGACGACTGGGAAAACCCGACCGTCGGCGCATGGGGTCTGGGCTGGGAAGTCTGGTGTGACGGCATGGAAGTCACCCAGTTCACCTATTTCCAGGGCGTGGGCGGTATCGAGGTCGACGTCGTGTCCGGCGAGCTGACCTACGGTCTGGAGCGTCTGGCCATGTATGTTCAGGGCGTCGACAACGTCTATGACCTGAAGTTCAACAAGGAAGGCCTGACCTATGGCGAGGTCTTCCTCGAGAACGAGCGGCAGCAGTCGGAAGCGAACTTCCACGGCTATGACGTCGCCGGTCTGAAGCGCCGCTTCGAGGATATGGAAGCCGAGGCCTCGCGCCTTCTGGGCATGACTGGCCCGCAAGGCCAGCCGCTGGTCCTGCCGGCCTATGATCAGGTCCTGAAAGCCTCGCACCTGTTCAATCTGATGGACGCACGCGGTGCCATCGCCGTGGCCGAGCGCCAGTCCTACATCGGCCGCATTCGCGACCTGTGTAAGGCCTGCGCCACCGCCCAAGTCGAACAAGAGCGCCGCGAAGAAGCGGAAGCCGAAGCGAAAAACGCCTGATCATGTCCCAGCTTCTTATTGAAATCTTCTCCGAAGAAATCCCCGCCCGCATGCAGCAGGGCGGTGCGCGTGATCTGGAGCGCATGGCCTCGGACGCCTTCAAGAAGGCGGGCCTGACGTGGGACAGCCTGACCACCTATGCCGGCCCGCGCCGCCTGACGCTAGTGGTTGAAGGTCTGCCGACGGCAACGCCTGACCTGAACGAAGAGCTGAAAGGCCCGAAAACCTCGGCTCCGGCACAGGCGCTGGAAGGCTTCCTTCGCAAGACCGGCCTGACGCAGGACCAACTGGTCGAGCGTGATGGTATCTATTACGCCGAAATCAGCCAGAAGGGCCGCGCCACGACCGAGGTCGTCGCCGAAACGCTGGAAACCATCTTCCGCACGATGTCGTGGCCGAAGTCGCAGCGCTGGGGCTCCAACAGCTTCCGCTGGGTGCGTCCGATCCACCGCATCATCGCCCTGTTTGACGGCGCGGTGATCCCGTACGAACTGGACCTCGGCAGCACCATCGGTGCCGAGCCCAAGAAGATCGTCGCCTCGAACCTGACCGAAGGCCACCGCTTCATGGGTGCCGGCCAGCCGTTCGAAGTCACCGACTTCGCCGACTACCGCACCAAGCTGGAGCGCAACTTCGTCGTCCTGTCGTTCGAAGACCGCAAGGCCAAGGTGCTGGAGGCCGCCAAGGCTGTCTGCGCTGCCAAGGGTCTGGAACTGGTCGATGACATTGGCCTGCTGGATGAGGTGGCCGGTCTGGCCGAATGGCCGACCCCGATCCTTGGTGACATGGACCCGCAGTTCCTTGCCCTGCCGCCGGAAGTCGTGCGCCTGTCGATGAAGGTGCACCAGAAGTATTTTGCCGTCCGCCAACCGGGTGCCGAGGGTCTGGCCCCGCACTATGTCGTCGTCGCCAACGTCGAGGCTGCCGATGGCGGCAAGGCTCTGGCCGCAGGCAACACCAAGGTGCTGTCGGCGCGTCTGAACGACGCCCGCTTCTTCTGGGAAGAAGACCAAAAGGTCGGCTTCGACAAGTGGAACGAAAAGCTCTCGGGCGTCACCTTCCACGCCAAGCTGGGCACGATGGCCGAGCGCGTCGAACGCATCGCCAAACTGGCCGTCGAGATCGCGCCGCTGGTTGGTGCCGATGCGGCAGAGGCTGAAAAGGCTGCGCGTCTGTCCAAGGCCGATCTGGCTTCGGGCATGGTGGGCGAGTTCCCTGAACTGCAAGGCATCATGGGCGGTTACTATGCTCGCCTCGCAGGCCTGCCGGACGCCACCGCCGACGCCATCCGCGACCACTACAAGCCGCAAGGCCCTGCCGACAGCGTGCCGACTGCACCGCTGACGGTCGCCATTGCTCTGGCTGACAAGATCGACACGCTCGTTGGCTTCTTCGCTATTGAGGAGAAACCGACCGGCTCGAAAGATCCCTACGCCTTGCGCCGTGCGGCTCTGGGCGTGATCCGTTTGGTTATAGAGAATAATGTACGCCCGCAGTTGCATTGGCTTTTTGCCATGCACTTTGGGCAAGTTCTTCGCTCGCTACATCAAGATGCCCGCAAGCCTCTTGAAAAAGCTGTTGAGGCGCTGCGCGAGCCGTTCGGTGATGATGAAGCAGACCTCAAAAAAGCTCTTGTTACTTGGACGGATCGTTCGGAGAGCTTTGCCGTATGGCTTCTAAATGAGGCTGACGATAAGGCGCGAGAACTCCTCGCCTTCTTCGCCGACCGTCTGACCGTCCTGCTGCGTGATCAAGGCCAGCGTCACGACCTCGTGGCGGCTGTGTTCGCGCTGGGTGATGATGATCTGGTGCGTATCGTTCGCCGCGTTGAGGCCCTGTCGGGCTTCCTCGCCACCGACGATGGTGCAAACCTGCTGGCTGGTTACAAGCGCGCTTCGAACATCCTCAAGGCCGAGGAGAAGAAGGGTGCGCTTCCGTCGGGTACGGTCTCGACCTCCATGGCCAACCAGCCTGCCGAAGAAGTCGCTCTGGCCAAGGCCACTGCAACCGCCGATGCCGCTGTAACCAAGGCGCTGGAGACCGAAGACTTCGCCGCCGCCATGACGGCACTGGCCCAGCTTCGTGCTCCGGTCGATGCCTTCTTCACCGGCGTGATGGTCAACTCGGACGTGGCAGAAGAGCGCGACAACCGCCTCAAGCTGTTGGTTCAGGTTCGCGAGGTTATGGGCCGTGTCGCTGACTTCGGTCAGATCGCAGGCTAAGCCAGCACGGCATAGGGCAGGGAAACCCTGCCTTGCATAAATAGACGGCACCCCATTGGGGTGCCGTTTCGCATTTCAGGGAACTGAGGATTTTCAAAAACGGCAAAAATCGGTGAAATTGCTACATCCGATCACGCATTGTGACTGTGAAGTGGTGGCCTTCGCAGGTGCAGCGCGATACACACGCGCTCGAAACACAGGATTCTGTTTTACCCTGTGCGACGACCACGACCTAGGAACGGCAATATGACCAAGTGGGTGTACGGTTTCGGCGGCGGCTCTGCTGACGGCGATGCTTCGATGAAGAACCTCCTCGGCGGCAAGGGTGCAAACCTCGCCGAGATGTCCTCGCTGGGGCTGCCAGTCCCTCCGGGCTTTACGATCACCACTGAAGTCTGCACCTATTACTACGCCAATGGCGAAGCCTATCCGGCAGACCTCGAAGCGCAGGTGCTGGAAGCCCTCGCCAAGGTTGAAGGCGTGGTCGGCAAGACCTTCGGTTCGGTAGAGAACCCGCTGCTGGTCTCTGTCCGCTCGGGTGCCCGCGCCTCGATGCCGGGCATGATGGACACCGTGCTGAACCTCGGCCTGAACGACGAAACCGTCGAGGGTCTGGCCAAGCTGTCGGGTGACCGTCGCTTTGCCTATGACAGCTACCGTCGCTTCATCACCATGTATTCGACCGTGGTGCTGGGCGTCGGCCACGACCACTTCGAAGAGGTTCTGGACGAGCACAAAGAGCGTCTGGGCGTCTCGGTTGATACCGAACTGACCGCCGAGAACTGGGAAAAGGTCGTCGCCGACTATAAGGCACTGGTCGAGCGCGAGCTGGGCAAGCCGTTCCCGCAAGATCCGAAGGCCCAGCTGTGGGGTGCTGTCGGTGCGGTGTTCGAGTCGTGGATGAACGACCGTGCGAAATTCTATCGCCGCATGCACGACATTCCGGAAAGCTGGGGCACTGCCGTCAACGTCCAGTCGATGG
>JAEZHG010000166.1 GCA_023436945.1 Pseudomonadota bacterium
CGCGCGGCATCGAATGAGCCGCCTCCAGCGACACCACAAATCCACCCGCCGCATCGCGATCGAACTGAGCGCCCAGCCCCGCCAGCCACTCTACCGTCTCGCGCCCGCGTCCGGTCAGCTCACGCGCCGCCTCGCCATCTACCAGCCCCGCACCCGCCGCCTCGGTGTCCGCAGCATGCAGCTCGGCACTGTCCTTGGCCCCCAGCGCCGCGGCCATCCCACCCTGCGCCCACGCCGACGAACAGGCATCCAGCAGCGGCGCAGGCGTCACTACCAACGCCCCCTCGGACACCCCCGCCACAGGCACCGCCTCCAGCGCCGCCGACAGACCGGCCAGACCGCCGCCGACAATCAGCGGCCCCTTATGGAAGAGAGTTTCCACGCCTACACACTGATCCCGATATAGCGGGCGATCATGTTCAGCGCCTGCTGCCCGCTGCCACCGTTCACGGCCAGCAAGGCCCCGACCGCGGCCCCCGCACAGGCCACGCCTGTCAGCACAAACAGCCCCGTCGCCTTGCCCGCCTCGGCCCAGCTCAGCGGCCCTGCAAAGGATCGCAAACCGCCCTTGGACATATGCCCCCACAGGGCCAGCCCCAAAAACACAGCCAGAATATAGCGACCCGTACTGATGCCCCAGCCGACCACCGCCACACCGATGGCCAGCAGCACCAGCTTCTCCAGCACAGGATGCACCCGCGCCAGCACTGGCCCCAGCGCGCGCGAACCATCCAGCGGCGGCGCAGGCACCAGATTGATCAGGTTCAGCATGGCGACAAAGAACGCGCCCGCCATCCACTCGCTATTGCCCGTCGCAAACCCGACCGCCAGCAGCGGCAGCATGGCCAGCAAGCCAAACGCCGGACCCGCCAGCGCCACCAGCACCCCCGTCCATTCGGTCTTGGCCTCGCTGGTCGCCTTGGCCAGTCCGCCAAGGAAGGGGATGATATAGATACGCGCCGGTCCCATCCCCACGCGGTTCATGGCCAGCACATGCCCGTACTCGTGCACGAACAGGCCGAACATCACCGATGCGGCAATGATCCAGCTTCCGGTCAGCATCCACAGGAAGCCCACCATCAGCAGCGTCGAGAGCACCAGCCAGGCATTGCTCTTGGCACGGCTCGACCCGCGCTCCTTCTCCAACCGCTGACCCAGCGACCCTTCAGGGCGATAGGTCGGCGCCACCTCCTGCGGCGTCACCGCATCGCTGCCGTCACGGCGGCCCCATGGTCCTGAAGTGTTTTGCGGGCCTTGGTCCTGCGTCACCCTAAATCAGCTCCACAGCGACCGAGTGCTTGGCCCGCACCAGATCATAGCGTGCAGGCTTGGACGGTGGCGGCAGGTCGATCATGCGCTGCACAGCCGCCCGCGCCTTCTCCTGCATCTCCGGCTCGACCGTCACCTCGAACTTCATGTCGCGCAGACAGTCGCGGATGTTCTCCAGCGTGATGCGCTTCATGTGCGGGCACATGTTGCACGGACCGACAAAATCCACCTCCGGCACATCACCCTTGATGTTCGACGCCATCGAGCACTCGGTGATCAGCACCACCTTCTGCGGGCGCTTGTTCTCGACGTAAGAGATCATCGCCGCGGTCGATCCGGCAAAGTCCGCCGCCTGCAAAATCTCTTCAGGGCATTCAGGGTGCGCCAGAACCTCGGCACCGGGCCATGCCTCGCGCATGTCGGCAATGTCCTGCACCGTAAAGCGCTTGTGCACCTCACAGTGACCGGCCCAAGCGATGATCCCCACGCTCGTCTGCGCCGCCACATTGCGCGCCAGATATTCATCAGGGATCAGGATCACCTTGTCGACGCCCCATTCCTTGGCCGCCCATTCGACCACTTGCACGGCATTAGCGCTGGTGCAGCAGATGTCCGTCTCGGCCTTAACGTCAGCGGTCGTGTTCACATAGGTGATGACCGGAAGCCCCGGATGGCGCTCCTTGATCAGGCGCACATCAGCACCCGTAATCGAAGACGCCAGCGAGCAACCCGCGCGCAGATCAGGGATCAGAACCGTCTTTTCCGGCGACAGCATCTTGGACGTCTCGGCCATGAAGTGAACGCCCGCCTGAACGATCACCTTGGCATCGACATTGGCCGCCTCTTTCGCCAGCGCCAGACTGTCGCCCACGAAATCACCGACGCCATGGAAGATGTCCGGCGTCATATAGTTGTGCGCCAGAATGACCGCGTTGCGCTCTTTCTTCAGCTTGTTGATCTCGCTGATCAGCGCCGCCTGCGCGGGCCATTCCATCGGCGTGGTGTGGTCCTTGACCTTCTCCCACACCTCGGCGGTTTCAAGCTCGAGTTCTTGCGTCAGGCCGAATGCAGCGCCCATGACCATCTCCCTACACCCTTATGCTCACTTTTAGCATAAGGTAGGTATACAATAATCACTCCGTTCTCTGACGCAAGGTCAATCCGCCAAATCCAAGCCGAGCGTGAAAGGAAGTTAAGTTGCGATTGCCCACATAATAACGTTCTTCAGAAGGTCCCAACCCTCCGGAGGCATCCCCCATGCCATTCCCTAAACATGCAATAGCCGCCTTCCTCGCCGCCGCCGCCCTCAGCTTCTCGGTTCCCACGGCCATGGCTCAAGACCTTGGCCAGTATCTGTCCGGCTACGGCTATTCGGCTGTCGCGCTTGGTAAGCTGCCCACCGGCCACGAAACTCTCGAGGTCGAGATCAACGGTATTAAGGGCCGCTTCATTCTGGATTCCGGCGCAGGAGCCAGTGTCGTCCACGCCGCCTATGCCGCCAAATACGGCCTGACCAACCCCACAACCGACGCCAACCGCACCGCCACAGGCGCAGGTGGCCATACCGCCATCAGCCAGCACCCCATCGACAGCCTGTCACTGAACGGCACCGCCACGGACCAGAAACAGGTATCCATCATGGACCTCGGTGGCGTGGTTGCCGCGATCAAAGCCGCCACAGACACCGATATTGACGGCGTCATCGGTCAGGACATCCTCACCCGCCACGAGGCCGTGATCGATATCAGCAAACAGACCCTCTATCTGCGCACCGCCCCCGTCGCCTGAGCGGACACACGATAGATCCAAAGCCGCATAGAGGAAAAACAATCCCTCGACTTCATCTGACAGAGTTCGTAGTTGATATCTCAATCCCCGAACTGACTGCTTTCAGAAGAAATCGTGCAAGAAACTGTCCGCCGCATCCTGACCGCCCGCGTCTATGACGTGGCCGAGGAAACCCCGCTTGACCCCATGCCGCGCTTGTCGGCCCGCGTGGGGCGTCCGGTCCTGCTCAAGCGCGAGGACTTGCAGCCGGTGTTCAGTTTCAAACTGCGCGGCGCCTATAACCGCATCGCCCAACTGTCCGACGACGAACTGGCCAAGGGCGTCATCTGCGCCTCGGCCGGCAACCACGCCCAAGGCGTCGCCCTGTCTGCGGCCAAGCGCGGCATCCGCGCCACCATCGTCATGCCGACCACCACCCCCGACATCAAGGTCAGCGCGGTAAAAGCCTTGGGCGGCGAAGTCGTCCTGCACGGCGACAGTTTCGATGACGCCAGCGCACACGCCCGCAAGCTGGAGGCCGAGACCGGAGCCACCTTCGTCCACCCGTTCGACGACCCCTATGTCATCGCGGGCCAAGGCACGATCGGCCTGGAAATCCTGCGCCAATGTTCCGATCCGCTCGATGCCGTATTCATCCCCATCGGCGGCGGCGGTCTGGCGGCGGGCGTGGCGGCGATCATCCGCTTCCTGCGCCCCGAGACCAAGATCATCGGCGTCGAACCGGTGGAGGCCTGCTCGATGAAGGCCGCCATCTCCGAGGGCGAGGTCTATACGCTGGATCAGGTTGGCCTGTTCGCAGACGGCGTGGCCGTGCGCCGCGTGGGCAATGAGACCTTCCGCCTGTGCCGTGACCTTCTGGACGATATCGTTCTGGTCGACACAGACGCCATCTGCGCCGCTGTCAAAGACATCTTCGATGACGTCCGCGCCGTCGCCGAACCTTCAGGTGCGGTCGCGCTGGCGGGCTTGAAAGTCTGGGCCGCCCGCAATCCGGGCACAGGCGCGCTTGCCGCCATCAACTCCGGTGCCAACGTCAATTTCGACCGCCTGCGCCATGTGGCCGAACGCGCCCAGATCGGCCTTGGCACCGAGGCGCTTCTGGCCGTCTCCATGGCCGATGACCGCGGTGCCTACCACCGCTTCCTCAACAGCCTGCAAGGCCGCTCGATCACCGAGTTCAACTATCGCTGGAGCGGCGACACGGCCCAGATCTTCGTCGGCATCGCCCTCAAAGACGGCCAAGACGAACGCCACGCGCTTTGCACCATGCTGCGCGAAGCCGGATACGGCGTCGAAGACATGAGCGACAACGAAGTCGCCAAGCTTCACGTCCGCTATATGGTCGGTGGCCGCGCCCCCGAACTCAAAGGCGAGCGCCTGTTCCGCTTCGAGTTCCCCGAACGCCCCGGTGCCTTCCTGAAGTTCATGAACAGCCTCCAGCCCGCGTGGAACCTCACCCTCTTCCACTACCGCAACCACGGCGACGA
>JAEZHG010000037.1 GCA_023436945.1 Pseudomonadota bacterium
GTGCCAGCCATCCACCGATAGCGGGGCCGACCGTCTGTCCGATCATGGGCGGGGTGGTCAGGCCTGTAATGGTCTTGAGCAGCGACCTTGGCTCGACAGTCCTGACGGCCAGCACGCGCGCCACAGGAATGAGCGAGGCCGCCGCGCCGCCCTGAATAAAGCGACTGGCCGTCAGAAGTGACAGGGTGGGGGCCAATGCGCTGAAAACACTCCCCAGCACGAACAAGCTGATAGCCACCATCAGCACACGCTTGGCGCCATAGCGGTCGCAGGCCCAGCCCACGACAGGCAAACTGGCCCCGCAGCCGATGAAATAGGCCGCCAGCAGGACGTGCGCGGCCAGCTCAGGCGCATTGTAGGCGGCGGTTATATAGGGCAGCGCCGGAATGACGGCAGTAGAGTCCAGGCCCTGCATAAACAGCGCGCCACCAAGGGCGAACTGAAGGCTTCGTTCACGCGGCAGAACCAAGGCTAAGGCTTCACACTATGTCGAGAGAGAGAAGCGACCATAGGCATGGCTGCGACAAGGTGAGCCGTCTGGCTTGCATCTATCTGACAGGCGATAGCTTGACGCAGCGGGGCTATCCGAGTGAACACTCCTACGCGAGAAATAAAAGTGCTTTTGAGTAAAATGACTTAACAGTATCAGCCAATCGGTGGGGGAGATGGCGGCAAGACTAACCATGGCCACGATCGATGGCGTGGATGTCACGGATGCGACGGCCCCCGGTACCGGCGGCCTGTTGCTAAAGCGTCGTCTGCAACGAAAGCCTGCTTTGCTTGCGCCGGGTGCCTATGACGCCCTGTCGGCGCTACTGATCGAGCAGGCCGGTTTCGAGACCGTTTTCATCTCGGGCAGCGGTATCAGCTATACCCAACTGGCCAAGCCGGACATTGGCCTGATTTCGCTGGACCAGCTCTGCCACGTCACCCGCCGCGTTCGCGAACGGCTGAACATGCCGCTGATTGTGGATGCCGATAATGGCTTCGGCGATGCGGTGAACGTCGAGCACACAGTGCGCCTGTTGGAGCGGGCAGGGGCATCGGCTGTACTGATCGACGATCAGGCTTTCCCCAAGCGGGCAGGCAGTCTTTCGGGCAAGTCCTTTGTTCGACCCGAGATCATGGCCGACAAGGTTCGCGCGGCGGTCAATACGCGCCGCGAGACCAACACGCTCGTCATCGCCCGTACAGATACCCTCCCGCACGAAGGGCTTCAGTCAGCGCTGGATCGCGCGGCGCTCTATCGTGATGCGGGGGCTGATGCGCTGTTTATCGATCAGGCGCAGTCCCATGAAGACTATCAGGCCATTGCCAAGGCATTTCCCGATATCCCGCTCGTCGCCAATATGATCGAGGGCGGGGCATCGCCGCGCTTGAACGCCAATGAGCTATCCGAGCTGGGCTACGGGCTGGTCATCTCGTCCGGCTCGCTGGTGCGCGGGTTTGCCGCCATGGCTGAAAAGCTGCTGGCAGTGCTGAAACGCGATGGATCGACCGCCGCCTTTGACGGTGGCTTGCTGTCGTTCAATGAGTTGAACGAGCGGCTCGATCTGGAAAAGATCGCCGAGCAGGGCAGACGCTTCGATCCGGCTTTCAAGCTGGAAACCCTGATGAAGGGAGATCCGTCATGAGCACGCCTTCGCACATCACGACACTGGAGACCCATCTTCAACAGCGCCAGTCCATAGGCGGACGGTTGATGGCGGCGGCAGGATGCTTTGATGTATTCAGTGCCAGACTGGCGAGACGGGCGGGTTTCGAGGCGCTGATGGTCGGTGGAAACGGTCTGGCCCTCTCGCGATATGGCCAGCCCTTGGTGCAGCTTTTGTCACCTGAAGCCATTACCGAGGCGCTGTATGTGGTACGAGAGGAGGGCGATGCGCCTTTGATCGCCGATGCCGCCGACGGCTTTGGCAATGCGCTCCATGTTGCCGCCACCGTTCGCTCGTTCGAATACGCAGGGGCCTCTATGGTCCAGTTTTCGGACAGGCCGCTGCGTCGCCGCGATCACCCCGAAGGTCCGCGCTTTGCTGTCGCCGAGATGATCGGAAAACTGAAGGCCGCGGTCGATACGCGCCGTCATTGCCTGATCGGTGCCGTGGTGGAAGTGGTTGCCGAAGATACGGTTTCTTCGCTTTGGGATCGCGCTGCCGCCTATGTAGAGGTCGGGGCCGATGTCCTTGTGGTTCGCTCTGAAACGCGACCGATGAACCTGTTGCAGCCGGGGCTGGACGTGCAGGGACTGGCCCCTGTCGGTTTTGAATGGCCCTTGGAACTGGCCCACCACTCCGGCGTCGATCTGGCCGGAAAGGGTTATGGCTTCTCGCTGCACCCCTATGTCATGCGCCGCTTCTTCGAACGCGCCCGCGAGGATTTGCAGCGCCTTCGCGACGAGATGGAGCCTAAAGCCACAGCTGCCAACAAAAAGAACGCCGGATAGCGAACAGAACTATCCACCAGGCGGATACGTGACGTAATTATGACTTGGTTGACGCACCGATAGTCGGTCAACCTTGTTATGTCATTAAGACAAGTCGCGTTTTATCTGTTGGGGAGCAGTGCGATGGAGAAGGGGGTTCCGATCCGTTCGGTAAGCCGCAGTCTGGCCGTTCTGCGAGCGATCAATCGTCAGGGCTCGATGTCCATGGCCGAGATCGCGCGAGTGGCCGCTGTGCCGTATCCGACGGCCTGTCGTCTGGTGCAGACGCTGATGTACGAGGCGCTGATCGAGCGTGAGCCATCGCGCAAACGCTATCGTCCGACCGCCTTTGTGCGCGCCCTGTCGGCAGGTTTCCAGGAGCATAGCGAACTGGTGGCTGTGGCCCGTTCCTATTTGGAGCAACTGACGGCGGTTACCCGCTGGCCCGCGCTTCTTTCGACCCGTTACGGGGCCGAGATGATGGTGCGCGACTGCACCGACGCCATGACCTCACAGGTTCTGGACCGTCACTATCCGGGCCACGCCTTCTCGCTTCTCGAAACGGCCGGTGGCCGCGCCTATCTGGCCTTCGCCGATGCCGAAGAACGCGCCGACATTTTCGAGGCGATTAAAACCGCCGGCGAAACGCCCGTCGATCCACACACCTTCATGCTGATCCAGTCCGAGGTGATGCTGGACGAAATCCGCGAGCAGGGCGTTGCCCAGCGCGGCCGCAACCGCTTCAGCCTGACGCCCGGCAAGACCTCGTCCATCGGTGCGCCGATCTTCATGAATGGCCGCCTCGTCGGCGCTATCGACCTCGTCTATTTCTCGGTCGCCTATAAGAGTGAGGACGCCCTGCAACGCTACGGTGAAGAGGTCAAACGCTGCGCTGCCCAAATCAGCCAGGCCCTGAGCGAAGCGCGCACTGAAATAGAGCCGACGCCCCTTCGCCAAATCGGCTGATCATCGATCCGGCCATAAGCCCTTGGGCCCGCACCTTACCGTGCGGGCCTTTGTTTTTTCAGGGATAGCCCGCCACGCGGATAGGAGAAACAGGGCGCTGTTCCTGTGGCTTGGCAGTTGCCAGACAGGCGTATCTCCAAAAGGTACAGACACGATGTCTCAAGCTGGTGCGCGCGAAGCCCTGACTCTCTCGGCGCTGTTTATGACGGTTGCGATCGGGGCAATCGGCTTTGGTATGGCTATTCCCCTGTTGCCGTCCTATGCGCGCGCATTCGATATTCAGGCTTGGCAGGTCGGTCTGATCTTTGCCCTGTTTTCCGTGGGGCAGGCGATTGGCGAGGCCATGTGGGGGCGGCTGTCGGATCGCTTCGGGCGCAAGCCGATCTTGCTGGCGACACTGGTACTCGGCGTGCTGGGTTACGTCGGCATGGCCTATGCACCGACCTATGAGCTGTGCCTTGCTGCCCGTCTGGTTTGCGGCTTTGCAGCAGGCAGCACGGGTGTTGTTCAGGCTCTGATCATCGATCTGTCGCCGCAAGAAAAACTGACTGGCCGACTGGCGATCATTAGCGCCTGCGGCAGCGTGGGCTTTGTGATCGGGCCAGCGGTGGGCGGCCTTCTCGCAGACCCGTCGCAAGGCTTGGCGGGCTTCCGTCTTTGCTTCCTGCTGGCGGCGGCCTTCAGCATGATGTCGTTTGCCATTATTGCCGCTGCTGTCCCGCGCCCGCCACGTCGCGAAAAGGTGGCCAAGGATGCCTCTGCTGAACCGTTCAAATTCACCGCCACGGCCATCGGTCTGATTTTGGTCGGCGTCGGCGTCATGGGCGCGTTCGCAGGCGTCGAATCTGTGTTCGGCCTGTGGACCGAGCGTCTGTTCAGCTGGACGCCGCGCGAACTGGGTCTGTCGTTTGCAGTGGCAGGCTGTGCGGGGGCTGCGGTGCAGCTTCTGGTGACGGCACGCGCCGTGCGCCGCTTTGGGGACCATAAGGTGCTGATCTTTGGCCTGTCTGCGACCGCGCTGGCCCTTCTGGGGCAGGCTTTCCCGCCCAGTGGCGTGACCATGACCTGCCTGATCGCACTGGCATCGCTTGGTCTTTCGCTGGCCATGCCGACGGCAGCCTCGCTTCTGTCCAAGGAGGCCGCTCCGGGCATGGCGGGGCGTCTGATGGGGGCAAATATGTCCGCCGCCGCAGCCTCCCGTATTCTGGGTCCGCTGGTTGCGGGCGGGCTTTATGGCTTCATTGCCCCGCAGGCACCGTTCCTGTTGGGCGCAGTCATGGTGCTGGGATCGGTGCTGCTTGTCATCGGTCTGAAGCGCAGGGCCGTAGCCGCAGCCTAGGCCGTATCCACCCTGCGACAATTCGCGACAAGTCCCTATGCCGTAGGCCGCGCCCGCGTGAAGGTTCGATTACAGAACCAAGGAGGGGTGGCTATGTTCGACTTTAACCTGCGACAACGCGGGCGGGCATTGATCGATTTTCAGGCGGGCGTCACCAAGGCCAATATTCGTGCTTCGCAGCTTGCGAACATCGATATGGCCGAGCGTGGCATCAGCGAAGAAACCATGCCAGATGACATGGATGAGCGTCACGCGCTGGTTGAAGAGCGCATGGCCGATTCCAAGCCCTTCAAAGTCGCCCAGCTGCTGGGCGAGTGGGGCGCCAAGGTGCATGGCCAAGCCTGTCAGGATGCCTTCAATGAAATCGAGGCCGAGCTTGAGCCCAAGCTGAGGGCTCTGGATGAAGGCCCCGCCACCCTTGATTATAACGAAGGCTTCGAGCCGCCGGCATACTGGTCCAAGGTCTGGTTCCACCGCACGACCGGCGGTTGGGATGCCTGCGAATATAACGGCTTCGTCCACGGCGAACTGGTTCACAAGCGCCTGGTCGCCAAGAACTTCCCGGGTGACATCTTCGCCCAGCGTCGTCTGGCTGCGGGCCATGCGCCCAAGGACAGCTACAAGCGCATCCTCGATTGCGGTGCTGCCTCGGGCCACTTCACCCAGGCGCTTCAGGAAACCTATCCTGACGCAGAGATCTGGGGCATCGACCTGTCGGCCCGTATGCTCGAACACGCCCGCCGCACGGCCAACGCCAAGGGCTATAGCTGGAAGCTGTTCGTGCGTCCGATGGAAGACACCGGCTTCGAGGCAGAGAGCTTCGATCTGGTCGCCTCCTACATCCTGCTGCACGAACTGCCGCCGCGCATCATTAAGCAGTGGCTGGAAGAAGCCTTCCGTCTGCTGGAGCCGGGTGGCGATCTGATCGCCAGCGACGTGCCGCGCTATTTCGAAATGTCGAAGATGGATTCGTGGCGCGCCGACTGGGCTGCCCGTTTCGGTGGCGAGCCGTACTGGCGCGCTTCGGCATCGCTGGATGTGAAGGCACTGGCCGAGGAAATCGGCTTCGTGGACGTCGATACCCACACCTTCGCGCCCATCAACTACCCGTTCATCCTGCGTGCACGTAAGCCGGCCTGACCCATGACACAGACTGTTACCAAAGAGCGCCTCATCTCCGAGCCTGTTGGCCGTCGTATGCTGACTGTTGACCAGCTGGATGATGTTGCGGAGGCCGTGATTATGCTGGCCCGCGAGATCCACGTTCTGACCGATCGTGTGCTGGTTCTGGAAGAGGTCCTGACCTCGGCAGGCGTGGATGTCAGCGCCGTCGATACGCATCAGCCGAGCGCGGAAACCCAAGCCAAGATCGACGGGCGTTGCGAGCAGATGATGGTCAACATCATGCGCGCCCTGCGTGCCGCTGGCTGATCAAGAAACAAACGGCAGAGCCCGACCGGCTCTGCCGTTTTCCATTCCGAAGAGAAGATAGTTTATGTCTACCGAAACCCTTGAAGGCGGTGATGCCGTCGCTGTGCCGAAAGCGCAGGAGACTTCGGGGCGGCTGACGCTTGGTATCAAGTTTAGCTGGGCCAGCGGTGCGTTTGGTGTCGCGATCCTGACCAACAGCGTCTCGGGCCTGATCCTTTATTACCTGACGACCGTTGTCGGCATTTCCGGCTGGATCGCGGGTCTGCTGCTGATGATCAGCAAGCTGTACGACGCTTTCTCCGATCCGGTTGCGGGCTGGCTGAGCGACCGTATGCAGTCGCCGCAAGGGCGTCGTCGTCCGTTCCTGTTGTGGGGCGCGCTGCTGTCGGCGGTGACGCTGGTGCTGGTGTTCACGGTACCTTTCCGTGGCGACACCATGTGGGTGTGGGCCTATGTGCTGACCGTCCACATCTTCTACACGACCGGTTATTCGACCTTCAACGTGCCCTATATGGCCATGGCACCGGAGATGACCGACAATTATCATGAGCGTTCGGTCCTTCAGGGCTGGCGCGTGATGTTTGCCTCGGCCGGTGGTGCTGTTGCGGGTCTGGGCTCGGGCCTGATCCTGGCGTGGCTGGGCGAAAAGGGCGCTGATGGCCGCACCATCAACGACGCCTTCGACTATGGCGTTCTGGGTGTGCTGTACGGTTTCCTCGTGCTGGTCAGCATGCTGATCGCATGGCACGGAACGCGTAATGCCCAGTTTACCGTCAAGTCCAAGACGGTCCTGCCGTGGAAGCTGCAAGCTTCCAGCTTCCTGTCGAACGTTCCGGCCCTGCTGATCCTTGGCGTGAAGGGTATCCAGCTTGTCGGTATCGCATCGGCGGGTGCGGCAACCTTCTTCCTTGTCATCTGTGTTCTGGGCCGCAGCCCGGCACAGATGCCGCTGATCGGTCTGCCGAGCATGATCGTCGCGATCCTGCTGACGCCCTATCTGGCGCGTCTGTCCAAGAAGATTGGCAAGCGCTGGGGATATATGATCGGCGCGGTGGCTACCGCCATCGGGT